>JBKJRJ010000524.1:0-12370 GCA_046594705.1 Vicinamibacterales bacterium | reverse complement strand
CTGGCGATCGAAGGGCAGTTGACGGTCGTGAGCCCATCCGACGTCGGCCATTTCCTGGACTGGGCCGAATCGCCTGGAGGAGCCGTCCCGCGCATCATGCAGGCGGTGGCCCTCGTCTTCCCGCTCTGCATCGCAATCCTTTTCGCGCGGTTCTACACCGGCCGAACCGATGCCGCATGGTTCCTCATCCCACTGGTGGCCGGCATCGCCCTGTCGTACGGGTTTTCCGGGCGAATGTTCGCGGCTTTCGATCGCGCCGCGCTGGGTGAGCGGTCGCTGCGCCGCTACGTATCGATGTTGACGCTGGTCTGCCGCGAGCCGTGGACGGCTCCGGAACTCAAACGGCTCCATCGGGAGATGTGCGTCGACGCTGACGCCCCGGCCCTGCTATCGCGCCTCGCGCGCATCTCGGGCTGGTCGGAGCTGCGCAGCGGGGCGCCGCTGTTCCATTTTCCGGTCCAGGCGCTGACGCTCTGGGACTTCCATGTCTACTTCGCCCTGGACCGCTGGCGCGCGCGAAACGGCCGTCACGTTCGCGGCTGGATCGACGCGCTCGGCGCCGCCGATGCCCTCGCCACGCTTGCGATGGTGCGCGCCGACCAGCCGGGGTGGGTGACGCCTGGGGTGGAGAGCGACGCCGACCGGCTCGAGGCCTCGGCGCTGGGTCACCCGCTGATTGCCGATGACCGTCGCATGGTCAACGACGTCGCGGTGGGTCCGGCGGGAACGCTCCTTCTCATTACCGGCTCGAACATGTCGGGGAAGAGCACGCTCCTGCGCGCCATCGGCTTGAACGCGATGCTCGCCCAGGCCGGGGCGCCCGTGTGCGCCGCCGCCTTCACGATGCCGCCCGCGGATCTGCAGACCAGTATCCGCGTGCAGGACTCGCTCGAGCTGGGCCTCTCGTATTTCATGGCGGCGCTCGCCCGGCTGAAACAGATCGTGGACGGGGCCCATCGACAGAGCTCAGCGCCGGCCGCTGGACTCGGCTCAGGGCTGGAGCCGGGCGGCGCGGCCCCGGGGCGTGTGCTGCTCTACCTGCTTGACGAGGTACTGCAAGGCACCAACAGCATCGAACGCGGGATCGCGGTTCGCGCCGTCGTCCGCCATCTCCTCGACGCCGGCGCGATTGGCGTGATGACGACCCACGACCTGGGGCTGGCGGACGAGGAACCGCTCAAGTCCGCGGCGAGGCTGGCCCACTTCACCGAGCAGGTGCACCCGGACGGCACCATGACGTTCGACTACCGGCTGCGGCCCGGTCTCGCGACATCCACCAACGCGCTGCGGCTGATGCAGCTGATGGGAATCACGCCGCAGTGACGGCCCGGCGCGCGGCACGCGGGCTCGGCGTGGTGGGGCTGTTCGCGCTGTTGACGGTCGCGGCGACGTGGCCCCAGGCTCGATACCTCGCCACCCAGGCGACCCCGCACCAGGACGTCTACTTCAACATGTGGCGTCTGTCCTGGGTGGCCCACGCGATCAGCACCGACCCGGCCCGCCTGTTCGACGCGAACATCTTTCATCCCGAGCCGCAGACCCTGGCCTACTCGGACGCGATGATCGTCGAGGGGCTGGTGGCGGCGCCGCTGCTCTGGAGCGGCGTGAAGCCGGTGCTGGTGCACAACCTGCTGCTGCTCGGCGCGCTGGCCGGATCGGGCGCCGCGATGTTCGCGCTGGCGCGATACCTCACCGGCAGCCGCGGCGCCGGGGTGATGGCTGGTATCGTGTTCGCGTTCGCGCCCTACCGGTTCGAGCACGTCATGCACATGGAGCTGCAGTGGGCGATGTGGACGCCGCTGGCGTTCCTTGCGCTGCATCGCACATTGGACACGGGCCGGTGGAAGTACGGCCTGGCGACCGGCGCCTGCATCGCGCTGCAGATGCTGTCGAGCATCTACTACGGCATCTTCCTCGCAACCCTGATCGGCGCGGGTGCCCTCCTGTTCCTGGCGAGCGACCGCCACGTGCCGCTGGCTCGGGCGCTGCTCCCGCTCGCCGCGGCTGCGGTTCTTGCCGCGGCCCTCAGCGCGGCCTACGCCATCCCCTACCTGCAGGTCCAGCAGCGGGTCGGCGAGCGCGCCGCCGACGAGGTCGCGACCTTCAGCGCGAAGCCGATGGATTATCTCGTCGCGACGCCGTCCAACCTGTTGTACGGTCGCGTCTTCTCATCGCGGGCCAGGCCCGAGCGTCGGCTGTTCCCTGGTGCCATCCCCGTGCTTCTCGCGATTGCGGGGCTGCTCCTGCGGCCCGCGTCGCGCCGCGCGATCAGTTATCTCGTGCTGCTGGCCGTGGCCTTCGAGACGTCGCTCGGCTCTCATGGATACCTCTACCCCCTGCTCTACGACTACGTGCCGGGCTACCGCGGGCTGCGAGCGGCCGCGCGGCTCGGTATCTTCACTCTGCTGTTTCTCGGTGTGCTTGCGGCCTATGGCTACACCGCGCTCGCGTGGGGCCGATCGCTGCGCATCCGCGCGGCCCTGCTCGCGACGCTGGCGGCCGGCCTGCTCGTCGAGTACCGGACCACCCCGGCGCTCGCCCCATTTCCCAACATCGCTCCGCCGGTCTACCGGATCCTGTCGAAGCAACCCCGCGGCGTGGTCGCCGAGTTCCCGGTGCCGCGGCTCGACGCGCTGCCGGGCGACGAAGCGCAGTACGGCTACATGTCAACCTTCCACTGGTTCCCCCTCGTCAACGGCTACAGCGGCACCTATCCGGCCTCGTACCTCGAGCGCCTCGAGCGACTGGCGGACTTTCCGTCCGACCGGTCCCTCCATCAGCTCCGGCAGGACGGCGCGCGCTACGTGATCGTGCACGGCTCGTCCTATCCGGGCGTGGCATTCGACGAGCTGCGCATGCGCATCGGATTGACCGGCGCGTTCGACGAGATTGGGGCGTTCGACGATTTCGAAGGCCACGCCGTGCTCTACCTCATGCGCCCGTAACGACTCATCCGTCAGTGGCCTGCGATTTGCTCCTCATGGGCAGCGGAGGTCAGAGTGAGCAGACGAACTCTTGGAATTTTGGCGAGCGTCGTTGGGTCGGCCATCGGCGCCTGGTGGTGGACGAGTCAGCGGGGGTCGCGCCCGGCGGTACGACGTCTTCCGGCGCGCGACCACGGCACGGTCATTTTCGACAACCACGCCGTCGCAAGCGATACCGCCGAAGGCGTCATCTAAACGGCACAGCCGCGGGTGGCGCTGCGCTTGCACTGCCACCCGCCGTGAGCACGGCTCGAGCAACCAATTGCCACTATTGCCCCGGATGGATCACCGGGATGTGGCTCGCGCTGGGTCTCATCGCGCTGCTGTTCGTCGGTGGCTGGCGACAGGACGCGCCGGTGCCGCACCGCCCAGGCCCGGGGACTCCCACCGACGTAGTCCGTACCCCTCAAACGGCGCCCCGTCAGACCCCGGCCTCCAGCCCCGCTCCCGCCCGGGTGTCCCGACCTCGGGGCCCCGCGTATCAGGTCGATAACGGTCTCGGCTCACCCACGGCCTAGTACGGCCTAGTCAGGCCACTCTCAGCGCCCCCTCTTCACACCGACCCGCGGTCTGCCAGCCGGCAGATGCTTGCGTCTATACTGCTCGGCAGCATGGCCGAGGCTCCGGCGCTCAACCAGGTCGATCCGCCCATGGGGCGCACCTACGCTCTTGTGGTCGTTTGTCATGTGGTGGTCATCGCCCTGCTGTGGTGGTTCGGCCGCGTCTTCTCCTCCTGATGCTGAAGGCCTGATGCGTTCACTTGACTGGCTCGTGGTTGCCGCGTACTTGGTCTGGATCGTCTGGGACGGTCTGAAGCGTTCGCACAATACCACCGAGGTCGAAGGCTATTTCCTGGCCAATCGCAGCCTGCCATGGTGGGCGGTCGGGCTGTCGGTGATGGCGACGCAGCTAAGCGCGATCACGCTGGTCGGTACCACCGGTCAGGGTTATGCCGACGGGATGCGTTTCATCCAGTTCTATTTCGGCCTGCCGATCGCGATGATCATCCTGTCGGTGACCCTGGTGCCTTTCTTCTACCGGGCGAGAGTGTTCACCGCGTACGAGTACCTGGAGCGACGGTTCGACGTGAAGACGCGGACGCTCGCGAGCATCCTGTTCCTCTGCTCCCGCGGCCTGTCGTGCGGCGTGATCGTCGCCGCACCGGCGGTGATCCTGTCGATCATCCTCGGCTGGAACCTCACGCTGACGATTCTCGCGATTGGGTTGCCCACCGTGCTCTACACCATGGTCGGCGGTGTGCAGGCCGTGACCTGGACCGACGTCAAACAGATGGTGGTCATCGTCGCCGGTCTGTTGGCAGCGGTCGGCGTTTTGATTGTCGGCCTGCCTCAGGACGTCGGCGTGACCGACGCGTTGCGGGTCGCGGGGGCGGCCGGCCGGCTGAACCCCGTCGACTTCACCTTCGAGTGGCGGCAGACCTACACCTTCTGGTCCGGGATGCTCGGCGGGCTGTTCCTCATGCTCTCGTATTTCGGCTGCGACCAGAGCCAGGTGCAGCGCTACCTGACCGCGAAGTCGGTGAACGAAGGACGGCAGTCGCTGCTGATGAGCGCGTTCTTCAAGGTCCCGCTTCAGGCCCTGGTGCTGCTGACCGGCGTGCTGATGTTCGCGTTCTACCTGTTCAACCAGCCACCGATGCTCTTCAACCCGGAGCACGCCAAAAAAATCCAGGACAGCCCGCGGGCCGCTGAATACCAGTCGCTCGAGCGCGAGTTCACGGTTGAGTTCGAGGCGCGCCGCACCGCGGCCTCGGCCGTCGCCGCGCCAGGCGAGCTCGACAAGACGACCGCGCGGGCCGCGTTCCAGGCGAGCTCCGACGCGACCAAGAGCATCCGCCTGCGCGCCGCGAAGCTGGTCTACGAGGTTACCGGCGACGACAAGTACAAGGGGGTGACCGGCGACACTCCGTCGGCGGACGTCAACTACGTGTTCCCGACGTTTGTCACCACCCAGATGCCGGTCGGTCTGGTTGGCCTGATCATCGCCGCCATCTTCGCCGCGGCGATGTCAAGCATTGCCGCGGAGCTGAACTCCCTCGCGACCGCCTCGGTGATCGACATCTACCGGCGGCTCCTGAAGCCGGTCGCCTCCGACGCCCACTACCTGAACGTGTCGAAGCTGGCGACGCTGGCGTGGGGCCTCGTCGCCTGCGGCGTCGCCACCGTGGCGGTCGGCCTGGGCTCGCTCATTGAAGTGGTGAACCGGTTCGGGTCCATTTTCTACGGCTCACTGCTCGGCGTGTTCGTGCTCGCGCTGGCCTACAAGCGAGCCACTGGCACCGGCGCCTTCGTGGGGTTGCTCGCGGGTATTGCGACGGTGATCGTCTTCGCCTTTCATCCGGCCACCAGACAGGTGTCCTTTCTCTGGCACAACCCGCTCGGCGTCATCGTCGTGCTCATCGTGGGCATCGCGGTCAGCCTCGCGACCCGGCCGGCGGGTGCAACCCGCACCTGATGCCGGCCAGGCTGCCGCGCGCGGCGCTCGCCGTGACGACCGCCGCCGTCATGTGCGGAGTCCTCGTCACCGCGCCCGTCGGCGGCGTCGCGGATGCCCCCCAGACGCCGCCGGGACGCTACGATCTCCTTGTCACGGGGGGCACCGTGGTCGACGGCACCGGGCGCGCCGGCGCGATCGCCGATGTGGCGGTCAAAGACGGCCGGATCGCGGCGATCGGGCGGATCCCGCGAACCCAGGCCGTCCAGGTGATCGAGGCATCCGGCCTGGTCGTGGCGCCGGGGTTCATCGACGTTCACACGCACGCCGACGGCCTCGTCGATCATCCCGCCGCCGCGAACTTCGTGCGGATGGGGGTCACGACCGTGGTCGCCGGCAACTGCGGTTCGTCCGCGCTCGACGTCGCTGTGGCGCTCAACGCCCTGCGCGAGAGCCCGGCCGCCGTCAACTTCGCGACCCTGATCGGGCACAACACCGTGCGCAGCGCGGTCATGGGCTCCGACAACCGCGTACCGAAGGTTGCGGAGACCGCGCGGATGAAGGCGCTGGTCTGGAAAGCCATGGCCGACGGCGCGGTCGGTTTCTCGACCGGGCTCCAGTACGTCCCCGGCACCTACGCGCGCGCCCCGGAGATCATCGATCTCGCGCGGGTGGCGGCCAACGCCGGCGGCCTCTACGCCTCGCATATGCGGAACGAGGGCACCGGGCTCGAAGAGGCGGTGGCCGAAACGATCAAGGTCGGAGAGTTCACCGGCGCGCGGGTCGAAATCTCGCACTTGAAGGTGGACAGTCCGAACCGCTGGGGCTCGAGCGCGAGGGCGCTCGCGATGATCGACGCGGCCCGCCTGCGCGGCGTGGACGTGCGCGCCGACCAGTACGCCTATACCGCCGCGAGCTCCGGCCTCGGCATCCGGTTCCCGTCGTGGGTGCTGGAAGGCGGCCAGTCGAAGATCGCGGAGCGGCTGAACACGCCCGCGACGTGGAAAAAAATCAAGAGCGAGATGGCGGCGATGCTCGCCGAGCGGGGCCTGCCCGATCTTTCCTTCGCCGTCGTCGCGCTCTACCGTCCTGATTCGTCGCTCAATGGCCTCTCGATGAAGCAGGTCGCCCAGCGGAAGAAGGGCAGCGACACCGCCGATGCCCAGTTCGAGGCGGCGCGCGACCTGCTGCTCGAGGGTGGCGCCCAGATGGTCTATCACCTCATGAGCGACGACGACGTGGACCGGATCATGCGGCATCCGCAGGTGTCCGTGGCGTCCGACAGCGGCGTGCTGTCGTTCGGCGAGGGGGTGCCGCACCCGCGTGGCTACGGCGACAACGCCCGCGTGCTGGGCAGCTACGTGCGGGCGCGGCAGGTGCTCTCGCTGGAGGACGCGATTCGCAAGATGACGTCGCTGCCAGCCGGGCACTTCAGGCTCGCGAACCGCGGCCTGGTCCGGCCCGGCTACGCCGCGGATCTCGTCATCTTCGATCCGTCGACGGTGGCCGACACGTCGACCTTCGAGAAGCCGCACGCGTATGCGGCGGGCATCCCCTACGTGCTCGTGAACGGCGTGATCGTCGTCAAGAACGGCACGCAGACGGAGGCCCGCCCCGGACAGGCGATCGCCAACTCTGTGCTCGAGAAGCGCTAACGGCTACGCGGTTTTCTGATCGGCCTTGCGGCGACGGCGTACCGTGACGTAACCGAGTCCGAGCCCACCCATGACGACGGCAAGAATCCACAGCATGTAACCTCCCTGGTTGAAAGGGATCACCTAGGCAAGGGGAGTGCCTGCGAGTTTGCTGGGGAAACGCGCGGGACGACAGATCTGTCGCGCGGGGAATGCAATCGGAAATGCAGAAGCGTTATTCGTCGGCGAAGATGAAGTACGCCGCGACCGAGGCAACCAGCGCCGAGATCAGCATCGCGGTCATCGGCAGCGTGACCCAGCGGCTGGTGAGGTCGATGGCGGCGAGCGGCGCGGCGGCCGTCGCGAGCGAGCGGTAAGCGTCCACCAGCCACCCCGAGGATCCCCGAACGCCGGCGATGGCGCTGCCCAGCAGGCTGAGGGCGAGTCCGGCGCTGCACGCGATCGCGAGTCCGTGGACGATCGTGATTGGACGATGGGCGGCCCGTGCGGCTTCCTGGCGCGCGCGCAGCTGGGCGCGCCACCAGACGATGGCCGAGGAAGGCGGCGTCGCTTCCCGGTGCGCCAGCGCCGCTTCCGCGGCGATCGCTTCCGCGACGATCGCCTCGATCTCGCTGTCGGTCGGGTCCGGTTCGGGTCGGCGATTCACGGCTGTCATGTCGTGCATCTATCGCTGCAGGGCTGACGCGAGCCTGCGCCGCGCCCGGAACAGCAGCAGCTTGACGCTGCCGGTCTTGAGTCCGAGCACGCCGGCGATTTCACTGTGGGAGGAGCCCTGCGCGTAGGCGAGCCAGAGCAGCGCGCGCTCGCGTGGTTTCAGCTGGCCGAACGCCCGGCGCACGTCGGCCCGCCCCTCCACATCCAGCTGTGTTTCAGGCGCCGCCATGTCGGCCATGTCCACGGCCGTATCGAACAGCGGCCGCGGCCCGCGCCTGGCATCCCGCACCAGATTGGTGCCGATGCGATACAGGTAGTTGCGGCGGTGCGCCTCGCTCTCGAACGGCACCGTCGCCCTGAGCAGCCGGTAATAGGACTCCTGCAGCAGGTCGTCCGCCACCTGCCGGTCGCCGCTGATGCGCGACAGGTACCCCCACAGCGCCCCAGCCGTCCGATCGTAGAACGCGCGGAACGCATCTTCGTCCATCGCCAGTGCCACGTCCGCGGTGCCGGCGTCAGCCTGCAGCCGCCGCACATCAAGGCATGTCACGTCAGCCACGGGACTCCGGTTCGGTGTGCGGTCCGTTGAGCAGCCCGAAGCGTCGCGTGAGCATGAACGCCAGGGCCGAAGAGGCGAGGAAGCCGACGCCGAGCGCGATGACGACCGCGCCGAGAGCCGCCATCGGCGCGGCGACCTCCTCGAGCGTGTTGCGCGACACCAGCGCGATGCCGACCCCGAGCACCGTCAGGACCGCCCCCGCCTGCGCGGACCACAAGATGCGCCCGAGCGGCGCGCCGATCGCCCGCGGCGACTCGACCGGGATCGGCGCTGACTCGAGGAACCGCCGCCCGGCCGGGGTCTGGATGTAGGCGAGCAGATCCTCGTTTGACTGCATGCGATCGAGCACCTTGTTGTGCACTTCCGTCTGGATTGTGGAGAGCCGCGACCAGCGGCGGTAATCCACCAGCGTCTTGATCAGCCAGATCAGCCCCGACACGATCGCGAGCAGGACCGCCCCAATAGTAAAGCCCTGGATGGTGTCGCGCCACATGTCGATAGCGCGTTCCTGCGGCGTCTGCCGGACGTAATTGTTGCCCCCTTCGTACTCGGCGAGGAAGTAGTTCGGGTTGTGCGCAACCTCGGAATGCTGCTGCAGGAACGCCGCAAGCTGCGGGTAGGGCTGGAGGTACCCCTCGTTCGTCAGCAGCGTCGGGTCGAGCCGCAGGATCCGCGGCAGCGACGGCGGGTACTGCTTCAGTACCTCTTCGAGCGCCCGCCGCGTCTCCTCCGCGTCCATCTGAAGGATGGTGGTCGAAACCGCAGGCGTGTCCCTCGGGCTCGCGACCGGATTGGGGGTCGGCTGCCGCTGGGCGGCGGCGGCCCCGGTGGCCAGGGATAAGGATGTCAAGGCGGCGATGGCGACAGCGGCGGGACGGCTCAGGCGCATGCAATAACCTCTGCCTGCTTACTACGTAGTGCGCAGGCAGGAGTTAACAGACAGGTGGCAGGTGGGAGCCTGTTAGTCCAACAGCGCCGTCAGCTCCGCGCCGATCCGGCGGAGGCCTTCCCGCAGGTACTCCTCGCGGCCGCCGAGCCAGATCCGCAGGTGACCTTCGATGCCCACGTGTACCCCAGGGACGATCAGTGTGCTCTGACCGACCCGGACGCGTTCGGCGATCGTGAGGCTGGGTGTGTCGGATGCATACTTGACCAGCCCGATGGCGCCGGCCGCCGGCTCGGTCCAGGTGAGACGGCCGCCGAACCCCGCCACCCACTCACGCGCGATCGGCAGGTTGTGGCGCAGGATCTGCCCGGTGCGGTCGTAGCACCGCTCGCGGTTCGTCGCCTCAACCGCCACGCGCGCGATGCGGTCCGACATCTTGTTGGGACCGATGGTGATGTAATCGTGCTGGCTCCAGCAATCGGCGACCAGCGCGGGCGGCCCGACCAGCCACCCGATCCGCACGCCCGGAATGCCGTACGCCTTTGACAGGCCGCTCGTCACGACCACGCGGTCGCCCATGCCCCAGAAACTGTTCGTCCGTGTGCCGGGCGCCGCCTCGGCCCCGAGGTAGACCTCGTCCGACAGCAGCCAGGTGCCGGTGTACTGGCAGCGATCCACGATCCGGCGCATCGACGCGTCCGAGAAGACGGACCCGGTCGGGTTGTTGGGATGGGAGATGTACAGGAGACGCGTTCGCGACGTCACCGCGCGCTCAAACTCATCCCAGTCGGGTTCCCACGCCGCGTCGGAGCGAAGCGTGAACGTGCGCATCTCCGCGCCGAGGCTGCGCGCCACGCCCCACAGCTGCATGTAGTTGGGCACCTGCATGGCGACGATGTCGCCCATGCGAACCTCGGTCAGCGCGAGGATGTAGTTGGCCTCCGACGTTCCGTTGGTGACCTCGACCTGGTCGGCCGTCGCGCCTGGATAGAGCGCGGCAATCCGCTGGCGCAGCTCGATCGTGCCGTTCGACTGGCTGTAGCCGAGCGGCTCGTCCAGGAACGACTCCAGGTCGAATCCCATCTCGCCCAGCTCGCGCAGCGTCAGCGGCCGCACGCCGCTCTCGCTCATGTCGTAGTCGACGAGGTTTTCCCACGTCGACTGCATCCGCTCCATCTGAAACGTCTCTACGCGCATGAGCGATCAACCATCCTCGGTGTAGCGCGCCAGGTCCGCGGGGTCGAGATTGCCCCCGGTGACGATGGCGACGACGGGGGGTGTGTAGGTGGCGGACGAGTGCAGCGCCGCCGCGACGGCAGCGGCGCCGCTGGGCTCAGCCACGATGCCGGCGCTCAGGAACAGCCACCGCACGGCCGCCGCGATTTCGGGGTCGGTGACGGTGTCGATACGGTCGACGAACGCCCGGACATGGGCGAAGTTCAGGTCGCCCGGACGCACCGCCATCAAGCCGTCGGCGATGCTCCTCGCCCCATCCAGCGTCCGCACTTCACCGGCATCGATGGCGTTCTTCATCGACGCGGCCCCCGAGGGTTCGACACCGATGACGGTGATGCCGGGATCCGACAGCTTGATCGCCGCCCCGACGCCCGACACGATGCCGCCGCCGCCGATCGGCACCAGCACCGTCGCGATGCCGGGCAGCTGATCGAGGAGCTCGAGCCCCAGCGTGCCCTGCCCCGCGATGACCCACCGGTGATCGAACGGCGGCACCATCGTGAGGCCCCGGGCGGCTGCGATCTCTTCGGCCTTGGCGCGCCGGTGCAGCGACGTCGTGCCCTCGAATACCACCTCGGCGCCGTAGCCCTGCGCGCCGTCGGACTTGATCCGTGGCGCGGTGGTCGGCATCACGACGACCGCGGGAGCGCCGAGCGCCTTGGCCGCAATCGCGACCGCCTGGCCGTGATTGCCCGACGAGTAGGTGATGACGCCGCGCGTCCGCTCCTCGTTCGTGAGCTGCGCGACCATGTTGTAGGCGCCGCGGATCTTGAAGGCGCCGCCCGGCTGCAGCCCCTCGCATTTGAGCCAGAGCGGCCGTCCCGCCAGGCTGGAAACATCGACCAGCGGTGTCAGCAGCGCGACCCCCCTGATTCGCTCCTGGGCGGCGCGAATCTCCTCGAGCGTGACCAGGGTCATTGCCAACTGACGGCACTGCGAGTCATCGAGGCGACACCACCGCTACGGACGCCGTCGTCGTCTTCGCCCGCGGGGGCGCGTTCTTGACGTAATTATCGAGCCAGGCGATGGTTTCGGCGATGGTGTGAAGCACCGACTCACGCGCCGCGTAGCCATGCGCCTCGTAGGGCAGCGTGACATAGCGCACGGTGGCGCCGAATCCCTTGAGCGCCATCCACAGGCGCTCGGACTGGACCGGGAAGGTGCCCGAGTTGTCGTCCATCTCGCCATGAATCAGAAGGATCGGCTCGTTGATCTTGTTGACATGGAAGAACGGTGACATCCGGCCGTAGACCTCCGGAATCTCCCAGAAGGTACGGCTCTCGGACTGGAAGCCGAACGGCGTCAACGTCCGGTTGTAGGCGCCGCTGCGCGCCACGCCGGCGCGGAACAGGTCGGTATGCGCCAACAGGTTCGCCGTCATGAAGGCGCCGTAGCTGTGGCCGCCGACGCCGATACGATCGCGATCGGCGACGCCCATCTCCACGACCTTGTTGACGGCCGCCTCGGCATCCATCGTCAGCTGGTCCACGTAGGTGTCGTTCGCGGTCTCGCCAGCCCCGATGATGGGCATCCTGGGGTCGTCGAAAATCGCATAGCCCTGCGTCAACAGGAACATGTGCGACGCGCCGGTATACGTGATGAAGCGGTTGGGGGATCCGGTAATCTGGCCGGCGGAGTCGGCGTCGGCGAACTCGCGCGGGTAGGCCCACATGACGACCGGGACGCGAGTACCCGCCTTGTAGTCGGCCGGCAGGTAGAGCGTGCCGCTCAGATCGACGCCGTCCTTGCGCTGGTAGGTGACGAACTGCCGCTGCACGCCACGTAGCGCGGGCGCCGGATCCCTGAACGCGGTGATGGCCCGCCTGGTTCCCGCGGCGATGTCGCGGACAAAGTAGTTGGGCGGGTCGAGCGCGGTTTCGTATCTGGTCAGCACGGTCTTTCCCGCGTCGTCCAGCGGCGCGACGATGACCTCGTAGCCCTT
>JBKJRJ010000076.1:0-3200 GCA_046594705.1 Vicinamibacterales bacterium | reverse complement strand
TCCAGCCATTCCACATGATGCCGCCCGCCGTGGCGGCCACGTTCTGGAAGGGCAAGCCGGATCGCGCGGCGCTCGAGGCCTACGCGGCGGATCCGCGTGCGCTGCTGGCGCGCATGGGCGAAGACGGGATCGACCGGGTCGGCCTGATCAACTACGTCAGTCCGGACGTGATGGGGTTCACCGCCGAAACGAACCCATGGATGATCAACTACGCCCGCGCCGACCGCTCGCGCCTGCTGGCCTTCGGCTCGGTCAACCCCCGCTTCTCGAAGGACGTCGGCGGCGACACCGCGCGCCTCATCGAGGCGGGCGCCCGGGCGCTGAAAGTGCATCCGCCGCACCAGTTGTTCCGCGCCAATGCCTACCAGGACGGGCTACCCGGCCTCGCCGATCTCTACCGCGTGGCGCAGGAGGCCGGCGTCCCCGTCACGATTCACACCGGCACCTCCGTCTTCCCTGGCGCCCGCAGCCGCTTCGGCGACCCCATGGACGTGGACGACGAGGCGATCGATGTTCCGCGGCTGACCGTCCTGCTGGCGCACGGGGGCCGTCCGCTGTGGATGGACGCGGCGTTCTTCCTCGTTCGCCGCCATCCCAACGTCCACCTGGAGGTATCCGGCATCCCCCCTTCGAAGCTGCTCGAATATTTCCCGCGGCTCGAGGAGATTGCGGATCGCACGGTGTGGGGAACCGACTGGCCGAGCCCCGGGATAGAGTCGATGCGCGCGAACGTCGAGGCCTTCATGGCGCTGACATTGAGCGACGCGGCGAAGCGGAAGATCCTGTCCGGCAACGCGGCGAAGATATGGCCGACCTGACCTGCCGCCGCCAAGGCTCCGGCGATCCGCCGAAGCCACGGGGCGACGGCCGCATGGCTGGGCTACGAGGACGGAGCGAATGACCGACGAACTGTCGAACTGGCGTGCCGAGTTTCCGATCGTGGAGACCTGCACCTACCTGGTGAGCCACTCACTGGGGGCGATGCCGCGCAAGGCGGCCGGCTACCTGCAGGACTTCGCCGAGATGTGGTCCACGCGCGGCGTGCGGGCATGGCACGAAGGCTGGTGGGAGGCCGGCCGCGAGACCGGGAACCTGCTCGCGCCGGTGCTCGGCGTCCGCACCAACACGATTTCGATGCACCAGAACGTGACGGTTGCGCAGGGCCTCGTCGGCTCGTGCTTCACCTACACCGGCTCGCGACGGAAGATCGTGATGACGGAGCTCGAATTCCCGTCGAACCATTACCTATTCGAGGGCTTCCGGCGCTACGGAGCTGAGATCGTCTACGTGCCATCGGCCGATCCGATCCGTCTCGATCTCAACCGGTTTCTCGACGCCATCGATGAACACACGTTGCTCGTACCGCTGTCGCTCGTCCTGTTCAAGAGCGCGTGCATCACCGACGCCCGCGCCGTCATCGAGAAGGCGCATCGGGTGGGCGCGCACGTCATCCTCGACGTCTACCAGGCGGCCGGCACGGTACCGATGGACCTCGAGGCGTGGGACGCGGACTTCGCCGTCGGCGGCTCGGTGAAATGGTTGTGCGGAGGGCCCGGCGCCGGCTATCTGTACGTGCGGCCCGACCTGGCCGCGACCCTCTCGCCGGCCCTCGTGGGCTGGGCGGCGCATGAAGCGCCGTTCGACTTCGCCCCCGGACCGGTCCGCTATGCGGACAGTCCCGAGCGGTTCCAGAGCGGCACCCCCAATGTGCCGTCGCTCTTCTCCTGCCGCGCCGGCTACGAGATCGTCGCGTCTATCGGAGTGGCCGCGATTCGAGCGCGTTCGCTCGCCCTCACGCGCCGGCTGATCGACGGGGCGCTCGCGGCCGGATATCGACTGAATACCCCGACGGCTGACCACGAGCGTGGCGGAGCCGTCATCATCGACGTGCCGGACGGGATGGCGGTGGCGAACGCGCTGATCGCCCGCGACGTCCTCGTCGACTACCGCCCCGGCGCCGGCATCCGCGTGGCGCCGCACTTCTACAACACCGAGGCGGACATCGATCACGCCCTGGCGACGCTGCGTGAGGTGGTGTCTTCCGTCTGAAGGCGGAAGGACAGACGAGGGGTATGGCGATTCGCAAGATAACGGTGGTTGGCGCGGGGACGATGGGGCACGGGATCGCCCATGCGGCGATCGCGGCTGGCTACACGACGCGGCTGTATGACGTGTCCGACGCCGCGGTCACGATGGGACGTTCCGCCATCGAACAGATCGTCAAGCAGGGAGTCGAGCTCGGCAAGGTGTCGAGCGGGGACGCCGCCGCGATGCTCAAACGACTGTCGGGCACCAGCACCCTCGCCGACGCGGTGCACGACGCCGACATGGTCATCGAGGCGGCGCCGGAGCAGATCGATCTCAAGATCGGGCTGTTCGCGCACATCGAGCAGTACGCCCGGGCTGAAGCGATCGTCGCGTCCAATACGTCGGCCCTCAGCATTACCGAGCTGGCGGGCACGCTCAAGAATCCCGGCCGGGTGGCCGGCATGCACTTCTTCAACCCCGTCCACAAGATGAAGCTGATCGAGGTCGTGCAGGCGCTCGAGAGCGCGCCGGCGACGCTCGAGGCGATCGAGGAGGTCTCGCGCCGGATGGGGAAGGAGACGGTCCTGGTGCGCGAGTCGCCGGGCTTCATCACGACACGCGTGAACGCCAGCATCGGCAATGAGGCCTTCTACATGCTGATGGAAGGGGTCGCCTCGGCGCGCGACATCGACAAGGCCCTGAAGCTCGGTCTCAACCACCCGATGGGGCCATTCGAGCTGGTGGACCTCGTGGGCCTCGACACCCGCCTCAGCATTCTCGAATACCTGCACCGCAGCCTGGGAGAGAAATATCGTCCCTGTCCGTTGCTCGCCCAGTACGTCAAGGCCGGCCGGCTCGGGCGAAAAGTGGGGAAGGGCGTCTATGAATATTAGGGTCTGCAGGTTCGGGCGCGCGCAATGGCCAAGAAGGTGCAATGATCCCGACGTTGATAGCGATCAGAGGGTCGATCACCTTGAGGTGATCATCAGGGTCCTGGCGCTCGGCGTGCCGAGCCCTGGGCTGGTTCGTCGCGCTACTGGATGTTGATGGTGCCCCGCAGCCCGGCGTTGGTGTCGTTGAGGTGATCGTGGAATCCGCAGCTTCCCGCGTTCGCGAAGACGCGTGTCACCTTGGTCTGCCCGGCCGCGAGGCTGCTGAGGCCGGCCTCGATC
>JBKJRJ010000025.1:0-6925 GCA_046594705.1 Vicinamibacterales bacterium | reverse complement strand
GCTGGCGTGCCGCGCCGCGCTGGTGTTCCTCGACGCGCTGACGACCGGCGGGCTGATGCAGCAGGTCGCGCGCACGGGGGCGCATCTCGAACGAGGCCTTCGCGCCATTGCGGCGCGGCAGCCGGCGATCAAGGACGTGCGCGGCGCTGGCGTGATGTGGGGACTCGAGATCGACCGCCCCGCGGCCTCCGTCGTGGAGGCCGCCCTGCGCAACCATCTGCTCATCAATCGCACGTCCGACACCGTGGTGCGGCTACTGCCGCCCTACGTGATTACCGAGCCGGAAATCGACGAAGCCCTGCCGCGGCTCGAAGCGGCTATCGCAACGGTGGTGGAGGCGTCCCGAACATGAACATCCAGCTGCGCACGGCGGTCGCGTCCGACGCGACGGCCATTCACACTCTGATTGCCGCGAATCTCGACGCGGGCCACTTGCTGCCGCGTAGCTTCGACGACATCGAGGCGCATACCGGGCGATTCGTGGTGGCCGTCAGGGACGAGGTGGTCATCGGCTGCGGCGAGCTCGCGCCGCTCAGCCCCGAAGTCGCCGAGGTCCGCTCGCTCGTCGTCGACGAAGCGAGCCGCGGCCAGCGCGCCGGGGTGGCCCTCGTCACCGCGCTGGCGGATCGCGCGCGGCAGCTGGGTTACGTGACGCTTTGCGCGTTCACCCACCAGCCGTCGCATTTCGTCCGGCTCGGCTTCTCAATCGTCCCGCATGTCTGGGTGCCGGAGAAGATCGCGCACGACTGCGTGACCTGCAGCCAGTTCCGGCGGTGCGGGCAGTATGCCGTGTCGCTGCCGCTGCGGGCCGGCGCCGGGCTCCGGCTTGACCTCACCGCGCCGCCACAGCGCTCGGTCGCGCCGCCGCGCACGAGCGTCGAACGGCTGCGCCTGCTTCCCGTTCCGGCATGACGGACGTCGCGTTGAAACCCGCGCTTACCTTCACCACCATCGAGGGTAGCGTCTCGGCGCCGGCGGGGTTCCGAGCGGCCGGCATCGCGTGCGGCATCAAGAAGTCGCAGGGCCTCGACCTGGCGCTGATCGTCAGCGAGTTCCCGGCGTCGAGCGCCGCGGTGTTCACAACCAACAAGGCGGTCGCCGCGCCGGTGCTCGTGTCGAGGGCGCGCCTGCTGGCGTCCGGCGGTCATTCCCGCGTCGTGGTGATCAACAGCGGCTGCGCGAACGCGTGCACAGGACCGGACGGCCACGGCACGGCCGAGGCGATGGCCGATGCGGCGGCCAGCGCGGCCGGCGTCGACCCGTCTGAGGTGCTGGTCGCGTCAACCGGCGTGATCGGCGTGTCGCTTGATCGCCAGCGCGTCACCGCCGGGATCGCCACCGCGGCGACGGTGTTATCGCGTGACGGCGGCGCCGCCGCGGCTAGGGCGATCATGACCACCGATCCGTTTCCCAAGGAAGCGGCCATCGAAGTCGCGACCGCCGGCGGCAGGTTCCGCGTCGGCGGCATCGCCAAGGGGTCGGGCATGATCGAGCCGCTCATGGCCACCATGCTGGGAGTGGTGACCACGGACGCGCAGGTGGAGCCGGCGCTGCTGCAGCGCGCCCTCGCGGCGGTGAACGACGTCACGTTCAACGCCATCACCGTGGACGGCGAGTGTTCGACCAACGATTGCGTGTTCGTGCTGGCCAACGGCGCCAGCGGCGTGGTGCTCGCCGAGGCGGACTTCGACCTGCTGGTCGAGGCGCTGCGCCGGGTGTGCGAGCCGCTCGCGATCGGCATCGTGCGGGGCGGCGAAGGTGCGACCAAGCTGGTCACCGTCGAGGTGACCGGAGGCGTCACGAACGAGGAGGCCAAGCGGGCCGCGCGCGCAATCGCCAACTCTCCTCTCGTCAAGACCGCCGTCCACGGCGCCGATCCGAACTGGGGACGGCTCGTGGCGGTGGCCGGGCGCGCGGGGGTGGCATTCAACCTGGACCAGGCCCGCGTGCAGATTGGCGACGTCGAGCTGTTCGCCGGCGGCCGTCCGTTCGACGAGCGCGCGCCGCTCGCCTCCGATCATCTGCAGGGAACGGACGTGACGCTGCGGGTGGATCTCGGGACCGGCCAGGCCGGCGCGGCGCGGATGTGGACCTGCGACCTCAGCGCCGAATACGTGAAGATCAACGCGGAGTACAGAACATGAGCCTGCCGGCCAACGTCCGGGCGGCCGCGGCGTGGCAACCGACGCAAGTCCTGTCCGTGCTCGACCTGACCCCGGGCGAGCTGGAGACCTGTCTCGCGCTCGCGGCGAAGATGAAGGCGGCGCGCCGGGCCGGCCGCGGCCATGCCACCCCGCTGGCCGGCCGTCACATCGCGCTCCTGTTCGACAAGCCGTCGCTGCGAACCAGGTCGACGTTCATGATCGCGGTTCGGGAGCTCGGGGGCGATGTGATTGAGCCGCCGGCCGACGTCGCGCTCGGCGGACGGGAGACGATCGAGGACGTGGCCCGCAATCTCGAACGCTGGGTGTTCGGAGCCGTCGTCCGCACGTTCGCCCAGCAGCGGCTGGCGCGCTTCGCCGCGGCGGCGCCGGGACTCAGGCTGGTCAACGCGCTCACCGACGAGGAGCACCCCTGCCAGGCGCTGGCTGACTGCCAGACGCTGCTCGAGCGCTGGGGATCGCTCGGTGGCCGCACCGTGGCGTTCGTGGGGGACGGCAACAACGTCGCCGCGTCGCTGGCGCAGGCCGTCGCCATGCTGGGCGGCAGGGTGATCGTCGCGTCGCCGCCCGGCTTCGAGCTGCCATCCGCCGTGCGCGATTCGGTCGGGCGGGTAGCTCGGTTCGGCGGCGGCGTCGAGGTGACCACTGATCCGATCGCCGCGGTGTCGCGCGCGGGCGCCGTCTACACCGATGTGTGGGCGTCGATGGGCCAGGAGAACGAAGCGGTGACGCGCCACGAGCGCTTCCTGCCCTACCAGGTCAACGCCGCGCTGATGGCGCAGGCGCCGCACGACGCGCTCTTCATGCATTGCCTGCCGGCGCATCGCGGCGACGAAGTCACCGACGAGGTCATGGATTCACCCGCCTCGATCGTCTTCGACCAGTCGGAGAACCGGCTGCATACGCAGAAGGCACTGCTCGCGCTGCTGGCGAGTTAGCAGTAGCAGTGGGCAGGGGCTCTCAAGCCGCTCACTGTTAACTGCCGACTGCAAACTAGGCTGCAAACTGCCAACGGCTGACGGTAAACTCCCCCCATGCGTCAGGCAGTGATCCCGCGCCACGGCAACGCCGACGTGTTCGAAATGCGCGAGTCGCCCGACCCCGTGCCGGGCGACGGCGAGATCCGGATCCGCGTCCGCGCCGCGGGCGTCAACTTCTCCGACATCCTTGCCCGCATCGGCCTCTATCCCGACGCTCCCAAACCTCCCGTGGTCGTCGGCTACGAGGTGGCCGGCATCGTGGACGCGGTCGGCGGCGGTGTCACCACGCCGATCGAAGGCGAGCGCGTCGTCGCGCTCACGCGCTTCGGCGGCTACTCGGATTGCGTCGTGGTGCCGGCGTCGCAGGCCTACCAGTTCCCCGAGCGCCTGAGCGATGCCGAGGCGGCCGCCGTGCCGGTGACCTACCTGACGGCCGCGATTGCCCTCTACCGGATGGCGGCGCTGACCTCCGGTGAAACGGTGCTCGTGCACAACGCGGGAGGGGGCCTCGGGATCGCGGCCACGCAGCTCGCGCGCCTGCGCCGCGCCACGGTGATCGGGACGGCATCCATCGGCAAGCACGATGCGCTGCGCAGCTTCGGCGTGGAGCACGCCATCGACTACCGGAATGGAAACGTCGAGGCGGAGGTCAAGCGGCTGACGAAAGGCCGCGGCGTAGACGTCATCCTCGATCCGATTGGCGGCCGCAGCTTCGGGGCGAGCTACCGCATGCTGGCGCCGCTCGGCCGGCTGGTCATGCTGGGCATCTCGTCGATGTCGGGCGAGCAGCGCAGCACGTGGCGCGTCCTCCGGTCGTGGTGGGCGATGAAGCCGTTCGATGCCCTGTCGCTGATCAATCGCAATCGCGGCGTGTTCGGTTTGAATATCGGCCATCTCTGGGACGAGCGGCGGCATCTGCAGCCGATGATGGAGCTCATCCTGGCGGAGCTCGGCGCCGGGCGGCTCGAGCCGGTCGTCGCGCGGACGTTCCCGCTCGAACGCGTCGCCGAGGCCCATCGCTTCATCCAGGACCGATCCAACATCGGCAAGGTTGTGCTGACGACCTAGTGTCGATTGATGACGGACAATCGACAATGATGCGGCGCGTTCTGCTGGCCGCCGCCGCGCTGGCGGCGCTGACCTGCGCCTACACCTGGCCGCTCGCCGCGCATCTCGGCTCGACCGTGGCCAACGATCGCGGCGATCCGCTGCTGGTGACCTGGATCCTGTGGTGGAGCACCCACGCGGTGCCGCTGACGGCGGCCTGGTGGAATGCGCCGGCCTTCTATCCGGCGACGGGGGTGTTCGCGTTCTCGGAGAACCTGCTCGGGCTGGCGCCCATCGCCGCCCCGATCATCGCGCTGACGCAGTCGCCGGTGCTCGGCTACAACGCCGCGTTTCTCCTGAGCTACCTGTTCAGCGGATTGGGTGCCTACTTCCTGGCATTCGTGCTGACGCGGCGGCACGACGCGTCGTTGGTGGCGGCGGTCGGCTTCGCCTTCGCTCCCTATCGCCTGTCGCACACCCACCACCTTCAGCTGCTGTCCTCTTATTGGATGCCGGTCGCGATTGCCGCGTTGCATCTCTATCTGGCGGCGCCAAAGTGGCGATGGGCGGCGCTCTTCGCGGTGAGCTGGCTGATCCAGGCGCTCGCCTGCGGTTACTACCTGTTTTTCCTCACCGTCTTCGTCGTGCTCTGGCTGGCATGGTTCACGCCGCGACGGCTGGCGCCGCGTGACGCGGGACGGCTGGCCGTGGCCTGGGGGGCCGCGGGTCTGGCGATGCTACCTGTGCTCCTCGGCTATCGCGCGATTCACGCCTCCTACGGATTCGCGCGCAGTCCGGTCGAAGTGGTCAACTACAGCGCCGATGTCGCAGGACTGTGGTCCGCCTCGGCAGACTCCCTTACGTGGCGGTGGCTGCATGCCGGCTCCAGCATCGGCGCGGAGTCGCTGCTGTTCCCCGGACTGACGATGCTCGTGCTGTTCGTCGTCGGTATGGTCGTCTTCTTCCGGCGTCAAACGGATGCGGTCGGAGCGTTCTACGCCTTGACGGCGGTGGTGATGTGGGCGCTGTCACTCGGGCCGAGGCCCGCGTTGCATGGACAGGCCCTCGGGATCTACGGGCCGTACGCGCTGCTGATGAACCTGCCGGGGTTCAACGGCATGCGGGTGCCCGCCCGGCTCTGGATGCTGGCGATCCTCTGCCTCGTCATCGTGGCGGCGCTCGTCATCTCCCGGATCCAGTCCGCGCGGCTCAGAAGGTTCGCGGTGTCGGCCGCGGTGATCGGCGTGCTGCTCGACGGCTGGCCGCAGAAGTTCCAGATCGCGTCCGTCCCCCCCATGCGCACCACCTCTATCGACGCGAAGGCGCGTCTCGGGCTTCCGCTCGAGCGGAACCAGACCGAGACCATGTACGGATCGATCCCGCAGGCGCGGCCGGTCTTCAACGGCTACAGCGGCTACACTGCGCCGCAGCACGCGGCGATGCGGGACCTGCTCGAGCACCACGATCCGCGCATCCTCGCCCGCCTGGCGGCCAGCGACACCATCGAGGTCGTCATCGAAGCGGCAAACGATCCCGATGGGAGCTGGCGCTCCTACGTCGCCGCGCAGCCAGGCGCAAGGCGGGTGGACGTCTCACCCGAGTGGAGCAGCTTCGAGCTGCCGCCGACCGGCGCCCTGCCGCCCGCTGCTGCAGCGGGCCACCAGCTGACCGTGGCGGCGATCGCGACCACCACGAACGTCCCCGATATCAATGCCGTTCTCGACGGCGACCTCCGCACGCGCTGGCACTCGGCGCCGCAGCGCGGCGGCGAGACGATCACCATCGATCTCGGACGCGCGCAGTTCGTCGCCGCGCTCGAGCTGTGCCTCGGCGCCTACCCGGGGCAGTACCCTCGGGCGCTCGCCGTCGAGCGCTCGGCCGACGGCGTCGTATGGTCGCCGGTCTATACTGGCGGCACAGCTCTCGAAACCTACGACGCGGCCGTTCGGGCGCCGCGGGAGGTCCCCGTCACGGTGACTGTGCAGCACGACGGCATTCGGTTCTTGAGGCTCCGGCAGACCGGCAGCGACCCACGCGTCGGCTGGAGCATCGTCGAGCTGCGCGTCATTCAGTGACCGCGTTCCCCGCGATGCGGCGGCCGCTCCTCACCGCCACGCTCGCTTACATCGCGCTCACCATCGCCTACACGTGGCCGTTGCCGATCCATCTGATGCACGGTGTGGCCCACGACCCTGGCGATCCCATCCTCAACGCCTGGATCCTCTGGTGGACGACGCAAGCGGTCCCGCTGACGGCGTCGTGGTGGAATGCGCCAATGTTCTATCCGGCCGCCGGCACGCTGGCGTTCTCCGAGCACCTGCTCGGCCATGCGCCGATCGCCGCGCCGCTCATCGCGCTCACGGGGAGCCCGCTGTTGGGCTACAACGTCACCCTGCTCGCCACCTATGTGCTGAGCGCACTCGGCGCCCACCTCCTGGCGTTTACCCTGACGCGCCGACACGATGCCGCGTTCATCGCCGGGCTCGCGTTTGCATTCGCGCCTTATCGCCTCGCGCAGCTGTCTCACATCCAGGTCCTGTCCGCCTACTGGACGCCGGTCTGCCTGGCAGCCCTCCATCGCTACGATCGCGAGCCCAAGACGACCTGGGCGGCGCTCGCGGCCGGCGCCTGGCTGATGCAGGCGCTGTCGAACGGCTACTACCTGTTCTTTCTCTCGGTCCTGCTCGCCCTCTGGTTCGCGTGGTTCGCGCTGGGGCGCTGGCCGCTGGCGAAATT
>JBKJRJ010000243.1:0-7805 GCA_046594705.1 Vicinamibacterales bacterium | reverse complement strand
CGGTCGCAGGGCACATGGCCGCCACCTCACGATCATCGCCGCCCCCGCCTCCGGCCCCGACAGCCGTCTCGGCATCGTCGCCAGCAAGAAACTGGGGGGGGCGGTCGTGAGAAATCGTGCTAAACGCATGATTCGGCAGGTGTTCCGGACAGCCTCCAAGCCCGATTCCGCCTCGGATCTGGTCATTATTCCCAAGCTCTCAGCCCTGCAAGCCCCGGTTCCTGAGTTGGCCAACGACTACAAACTCACGCTGAGACGCCTGGCCCTGTCAAAACAATGACAGTTAAGCTGCTGGTCATGTTGATTCGCGCCTACCAGGTGGTACTGTCCCCGTTCGTTGGCGGCTCCTGCCGGTTTCTTCCGTCCTGCTCCGTCTACGCCATTGAGGCGGTCGGCACCCATGGCGCGATGCGCGGCATCGTCTTGACCGTCCGCCGACTCTCCCGCTGCCACCCGCTTGGACGAGCGGGCTTCGATCCGGTCCCCGCTCGACGCGACGCTCACCCCGAACCTCGAACCTGGAACTCCTGAGTAGCCGAATAGATGGAAAGACGCGTTCTTATCGCGGTGCTGTTGTCATTCCTGGTGCTGTACGGCTACCAGGCGCTGTTCCCGCCGCCGCCGGATGCCAAGCCGGCCCAGACCAGTAAGACGGCCACGGCGCCCAATGCTTCGGCCCCCACGGCCTCCAATCCAAGCCCGTCGGTACAGGGTGCGCCAGCGGCTGAGGCCCAGCCCTCCGACACTGCTCCGTCGCGCGAAATCGAGGTCGACAATGCCGACGTGCACGCCATCTTCACCACGCGCGGCGCGGTACTGAAGAGCTGGCAGCTGAAGAAATATCGAGACGAGGGCGGTAGACCGCTCGAGATCATCGCCGGCCACGCCCCCGCCGACTCGCCGCTGCCTTTCATGTTCGCGGCAGACGACGCGGCGCTCAGCGCGAAGCTGGCCGCCGCCCCGTTCACGCTGGACGCCGGAACGCCGGGCCCGGACGGCGCCTGGCAGGCGCGCTTCAACTACAACGACGGGGCCGGCCTGCACGCCCAGAAGACGTTCTCGATTTCACCCGCCAAGCCGTACGTCATCAACGTGTCCGGATCGATTACGCGAGACGGCCAGCCGGTGCCCGCCACGTTGCGCTGGGGGCCGGCGCTCGGCAGCGGCGTCTCCGTCGCGTCGCGCACGGCGTACAGCCCGCCGACCCAGCCAATCTTCTACAAGGACGGCAAGGTCTCGCGCGTCGCGCGCGACAAGATTGGCGAGCAGGCCGTCCAGGAAGGCACCTTCGGATTCGCCGGCGTCGACGACCACTACTTCCTCGTCGCGCTGGTGAAGCCGGCGGAGGCGCTCAGGATCCAGTACGCCGCCGTCGATGTGGCTGTCAACGAGTACCCGGCGGGCGCGCACTACGTTTCATGGTCGGCGCGCTATCCGTCCGGCGCCCTGACCTCGACCTACTTTGCCGGTCCGAAAGACTTCGACGTGCTCGCGGCGGTCGATCGGGACCTGGTGCGCTCGATTGACTTCGGGATGTTCTCCTGGCTCGTCGTGCCGCTGCTCCGCGCCCTCAAATGGCTGAACGCCTACGTCGGGAATTACGGCTGGTCCCTGATCCTCTTGACGGTCCTCATCAACCTGGCGATGTTCCCGCTCCGTCACAAGAGCGTCGTCTCGATGCGGAGGATGCAGGAGGTGCAGCCCGAGGTCAAGGCGATCCAGGATCGCTACGCCAAGCTCAAGATGAGCGATCCCGGGCGCGCCAAGATGAACACCGAGCTGATGGCGCTCTACAAGACCCGCGGCGTCAACCCCGCGAGCGGCTGCGTGCCGATGCTGCTCACGCTGCCGGTGCTGTTCGCCTTCTACTCGATGCTCTCGGTGGCAATCGAGCTGCGCGGCGCGCCGTTCGTCGGGCAGATCCACGACCTGTCGGCGCACGATCCCTGGTTCGTATGGCCGGTGGTGATGGGCATCACCATGTTCATCCAGCAGAAGATGACCCCGTCAACGGCGGATCCGATCCAGCAGAAGATGATGCTCTTCATGCCGGTCATGATGACCGGCATGTTCCTGTGGGCGGCCAGCGGCCTCGTCATCTACTGGACGGTGAGCAACGTCTGGGGCATCGGGCAGCAGATGATCACCAACCGCATCATCGGCCCGTCCCCGCAGCGCACGGTTCGCCCCCCGGCGGAGCGCCTCGTGAAGAACGTCGGCGGCGGCAAGACCGACCAGGCCTCGAAGGACAAGGAGCGCGAGTCATGAACGTGCAGGAGAAGGTCGGCGGCCTCGTCAGGAACGTGCTGGCCGCCATGGGTCTGACGCTGGACGTGCAGGTGGTGGATACCCCCGACGCCATCCGCGTGGAGATCTCCGGCGAGGGCGGCGAGGTGCTGCTCAAGCGCAAGGGCGAGGTGCTCGACGCTCTCCAGCAAATCGTCAACACCGGGTTCCGGCGTGAGCTGGAAGACGACCGCAGCTTCATGGTCGACTGCATGGGCTACCGTCGTGGCAAGGACGACGAACTGAAGCAGATGGCGCGCTTCACCATGGAGAAGGCGAAGTTGTCCGGGCCGCAGGAAATGGGTCCGCTCAACCCCTACTCGCGCCGCCTGGTGCATCTCACGGTGGCGGAGGATCCCGCCATGGCGTCCGAAAGCATCGGCGACGCGTTCCTGAAGACCGTGATCATCTCGAAGAAGTAGCGGACGGAGGCTCCGACCTTCCGCCTTCGCGTTGCACTGCGGCGAGACTCACCGTAGCCTTGGCGGAAGCGGTCAGGTCAGGCCGGATAAGCCATGTTTTCCACCGACGACACCATCGTCGCCATCGCCACCCCACCCGGGCGCGGCGGCATCGGCGTGGTGCGGCTGAGCGGACCTCGTGCGGCCGCCATCGCCTGTGAGCTGACGAGCCGCGACGGGTTCGAGCCGCGGCACGCCACGCTGGCCAGGGTCAGCGGACGCGACGGCACGCCGATCGACCAAGCGGTCGTGATCCACTTCCCCGCTCCTCATTCCTATACCGGTGACGAGGTGGTGGAGCTGTCGGCGCACGGCAGCCCGGTGGTCCTCGATGCCATCGTGCGCGCGGCGGCCGCCGCGGGCGGGCGGCTCGCCAACCCCGGGGAGTTCACTTTGCGCGCCTACCTGCACGGACGGATCGACCTGGTGCAGGCCGAGGCGATAGGGGAATTAATTGACGCCGTCACACCGCTGCAGGCGCGTGTCGCGTTCGATCAACTGGACGGGACGCTGACGTCGCGTCTGCGCGCGCTCGACACGGCGCTGCTCGACTTGATTGCGCCGCTCGAGGCCTCGCTCGATTTCCCTGAAGAGGGCTACCACTTCATCACGCCGGCCGCGGCGGCGGCGGCGCTCGAGGCGATCCGCGCCGCCATCGACGTGCTGCTCGCGGATGCGGCGCGGGGCCGGATGATCCGTGAAGGCGTCACGGTGGCGATCGTCGGGCGCCCCAACGCCGGGAAGTCGAGCTTGTTCAACCGGCTGGCCGGAGCGGCGCGCGCGATCGTGACGGAGGTGCCCGGCACGACGCGCGACCTGCTGACCGAGCGGGTGGAGATCGCCGGCGTACCCGTCACGATGGTCGACACCGCCGGGCTGCGCGACGGCGCCGTGGACGCGATCGAAGCGGAAGGGATCGCGCGGGCGCGCCAGGCCGTTGCCGCCGCCGATCTCCTCGTCGTTGTGCTGGATCGATCGACGAGGCTCGAGGATGACGACCGGGACCTGCTGCGGGACACCAGCGCACGGCGGCGGCTGGTGGTCGCCAGCAAGAGCGATCTGCCCTCGTCATGGGACGCCCCGTCGATCGGCGCGCTGGAAGTGTCGTCGTTAACCGAGGTGGGGATCGACACTCTGCGCGCGGCGCTGGCGGAGGCCGCGGGCGCCGGGGTTCCGCGCGATCGGGCGCCGATCGCCAACCTGCGCCACGTCGCGCTGCTCGAGCAGGCGCGTGACGCGCTGGCGCGCGCCGGTGCGGCCGTCGCGGGCGCCGTGCCGGAGGAGTTCGTGCTCGCCGATCTGCACGACGCGCGCGGGCGGTTCGACGACATCACCGGGGCGCGGCCGCAGGACGAGGTGCTGCGCGTGATCTTCGAGCGTTTCTGTATAGGGAAATAATTAAGTCTCTAATAATAACCGTCAGATGAAGCATCACGAGATCATCGTCATCGGCGCCGGTCATGCCGGCGTGGAAGCGGCATGGGCCGCGGCGCGGCTCGGCTGCGACGTCGCGATTTGCACCCTGTCGATGGACACCGTTGCGCACATGCCGTGCAATCCGGCCATCGGCGGGACGGCCAAGGGTCACCTGGTGCGGGAAATCGACGCCCTCGGCGGGCTGATGGGGACCGCGATTGACGCGACGGCGATCCAGTTCAAGCTGCTCAATCGCAGCCGTGGGCCGGCGGTGTGGTCACCCCGGGCGCAAGCGGACAAGCGCGTCTACAGCGAGTGGGTTCGTGCGGCGCTCGAGGCTGAGCCCGGGATCTCGTGGCTGATCGGCAAGGCCGGCCGGATCCTCGTCGAAAACGGACGCGTCGCCGGCGTGGCAATGGAGGACGGCGACATCTGCCGGTGCGATGCGCTCGTCATCACGACAGGGACCTTCCTGAACGGCCTGGTGCATGTCGGCCGCGATCAGAAGCCCGCGGGCCGAGCGGGGGAGCCGCCGTCTCAGGCGCTCGCCGAATCGCTGAAGTCGTTCGGCTTTTCCTGGGGGCGCTTGAAAACCGGGACGCCCCCGCGCCTGCACAAGCGCAGCATCGATTTCACTCGCTTCCAGGAGGAGCACGGTGACGATCCACCCGTGCCGTTCTCGTTCCTCTCTGGCCGGATCAACCGCCCGCAGATTGCCTGTCACGTGGTCTACACGACGGACCGGGTCCACGCGCTGGTCCGCGAGCATATTGGCGAGTCCCCGCTGTTCAACGGCCAGATTTCCGGAGTGGGGCCGCGGTACTGCCCATCGCTCGAAGACAAGGTGATGCGATTCCCCCATCGTGAGCGCCACCAGATTTTCCTGGAGCCGGAGGGACTTGCCGCCGACGAGGTTTACGTCAACGGCTATTCGATGAGCCTTCCGGCCGATGTCCAGGCGGAAATCGTCCACGCCCTCCCGGGTCTGGAAGACGCGGAGATCCTCCGGCCCGGCTACGCCGTGGAATACGACTTCATTCAGCCTACCGAGCTGGACGGGGGACTCGAGGCGCGCCGGGTGCCAGGCCTCTTCCTCGCCGGACAGATTAATGGCACATCGGGTTACGAAGAGGCCGGGGCGCAAGGGCTCCTGGCCGGTGTCAACGCCGCCCGCAGCGCTCGTGGTCTGGCCACCGCCAGGCTTGGCCGGGATGAGGCTTACATAGGAGTGCTGGTGGACGATCTCACCACACGGGGATGTCTTGAGCCCTATCGCATGTTCACCTCGCGCGCCGAGCATCGCCTCTTGCTGCGGATCGACAACGCCGACCTGCGCCTGACTCCGCGCGGGCGCGAATGGGGGCTGGTAGACGACGAGCGGTGGGGGAGCTTCGACGCGCGCCGGCAGCGTCTCGAGCGGAATCAGCAGGCGGTGAGGCGCTCGACCGTCTCGGTTGGCGGCGAGCGGATGCCCGCGGAGCGAGCGCTGCGGCAGCCGCAAGTGGACGTCCGCGTCCTGGCGCGCGCCGGCCAGATTGCCCTGGAGATTGGAGACCCGGTTTTGGACTTCTCCAGTCTTGAGACCTTCTACCGGTTCGAGGGGTATCTGAAGCGTCAAGTGGAGTCGGTCGAGCGATTGAAGCGGCAGGAAGGGCGCCTCATTCCGGCGGACTTCCAGTTCGAGGGTCTCCCTGGCCTGTCGCGGGAGTCTGTCGAGCGATTGTCTTCGGTGCGCCCAGAGACGCTCGGCCAGGCCCTGCGAATTCCCGGCGTGACCGCCGCGGCCGTTGCGCTCATCGCGGCCCACGTGTCGGGCCACCTCTCCAGGTAACCGTGGCTTCCGAGGTTTCCGCCAGGCTCGCGTGCCGATCGGCCGCCGCGGGAGTTTCCCTCACAACAGACCTGAGCGAGAAACTTGTCGCCTACTACGAGCTGCTCGAGCGCTGGAACCGGAAGATCAATCTCACCTCATTCACGAATCCCGACGAGGCCTTCGACCGGCTGCTGCTGGAACCCATCGCGGCGGCCTCGGCTCTCCCATCCTCACCCCACCTCATCGACCTCGGGTCGGGCGGCGGGTCGCCGGCCATTCCATTGGCCTTGGCCCTCCAGTCACGCTTTCTAGTCATGGTGGAGTCCCGGTCAAGGAAGGCTGCGTTTCTTCGTGAGGCAGCAAGGCAACTCGGGCTGATCGCCACCGTTGAGAACGCCCGTTTCGAAGAGGTGATGCAATCGCCAGAGTATGCGAGCGCCTTCGACCTAGTCGCGATTCGAGCGGTGAAGATTGACGACGCGGCGCTTGCGGCGGCTGCTAGGTTCGCGAAAATCGGCGGTTCCGTGGCCCTTTTCCAATCATCGAGAGCCCCTGCGCTTGCGCTTCCCGCCACACTAGAATCGAAGAACTCAACCCTTCTGTTTAACGGCGCCAGGTTGGCCCTTCTTATCCGACGGTGAATGTTCCACGTGGAACACTGACCCATTCAGCAAGAGCGGGGCAAGCCCTTCTGATATGCTGACAACGTTCCACGTGGAACATTCTTAGGTTAATCAACCAAATGTGTCGCATCCTGTGCGTCGCCAATCAGAAGGGCGGAGTGGGTAAGACCACTACTGTCATCAACTTAGCGACAGCTCTGGCCCTCGCGAAGCAGAAGATTCTCGTGGTCGACATGGACCCCCAGGCCAACCTGACCAGCGGTGTCGGCCTCAAGGGCCAGGCCGCCGCCGCCGGCACCATCTACCAGGCGCTCACCGCGCCTGAACCGATCGAGGACCCCACGGCCTACATCCTCGATACCCAGGTCAAGGACCTCTGGCTCATTCCAGCGGATCGCCATCTCACCGGCGCGGAAGTCGAACTGGTCAATCTGCCGAACCGCGAAGGCCGGTTGCGCGAGATCCTCAACCCGCTGCGCGATCGGTTCGATTTCATCCTGATCGACTCGCCGCCCTCGCTCGGCTTGCTGACGCTCAACGCGCTGGTCGCCGCCGACGCGGTGCTGATTCCTCTCAACTGCGAATACTTCGCCCTCGAGGGGATCGCCGACCTCGTCGCCACCCTTCGCCGCGTGCGCGGCGCGCTGAATCCCACCCTCGATCTCGCCGGCGTGCTGATGACGATGTACGACGAGCGCACCAACCTGGGACAGCAGGTCTCGAAGGACATCCGCGAGTTCTTCAAGGAGCGCGTGTTCGACACCGTCATCCCGCGCAACGTCCGGCTCGGCGAGGCGCCGAGCCACGGACTGCCGGCCATCCTCTACGACGTGAAATCGCGCGGTTCGGAAGCCTACCTGGCGCTGGCCCGCGAGCTGCTCGCGCGCGAAGCGGCCGCGCCCGTCGCCAGCACGGAGCCACACCATGGTTGAAAAACGTCCCGCCCTTGGACGGGGCCTGAGCGCGCTCATCCCCGACAGTCCCGCGCCGGCCTCGCCATTCACGCCGGATCGCTCGCTCGAGATCGACACCGACCTGCTGCGCCCGAACAAGTTCCAGCCGCGCACGCACATCGACGACGATCGAATTGAGGACCTGTCGCGCTCGATACGCGCCAACGGCATCATCCAGCCGATCGTCGTCAGAAAAGTCGAGAAAGGCTACGAGATCATCGCGGGGGAGCGCCGCTGGCGCGCCGCGCAGCGC
>JBKJRJ010000160.1:0-4234 GCA_046594705.1 Vicinamibacterales bacterium | reverse complement strand
GCCCGGGGCGCGGCCGACCGCGCCGCCGCTGATCGCGTAACGCAGCTCGCTCGACCTGACGGTGGCGGTGCCGCGCTTCATGACGACGATGCCGGCCGCGTGGTTGGCGAGCCGCGCAGCGTCCTCGACGGACGCTCCCGCGCTGAGCGCCAGCGTCATGGTCGCGATGACGGTGTCGCCGGCGCCGGTCACGTCGGCGATCTGATCCGATCCGGCGATCGGGATGTGGACGGTCGCCCGGCCATCCTCGAAGAGGGCCATGCCGCGGCTGCCACGCGTGATGAGGACGGCGGCCGACCGGGTCCTCACCAGCAGCTCGCGTCCGGCGCGCTCGAGCGCGCGCGTGTTGTCACCGATGCGCACACCGAGCGCCTGCTCGACCTCCGACTCGTTGGGCGTACAGGCGGTCATGCCGCGGAACTTCAGCAGGTTGTAGCGCGAGTCGACCATGATCACGCCTGGCGATGGTCTGGTCGCGGTGGCGGCGGCCGCACGGAAGATCCGGCGCGCCTCGGCGACGAGCTGCGGTCGGACCAGCCCGCTGCCGTAATCGGAGACCAGCAGCGCATCGGCGCGCGTCATGGCGCGCAGCACGCGCGACTCGAAGGCGGCGCGCGTCTGGTCGCCCACCGGGGCGGCGGCGGCGCGGTCGATGCGGACCACCTGCTGCTTGGCGGAATGGACGCCGCCGGCCAGGATGCGCGTCTTGGTCGGGGTGCGGTAACCGGCGGGACGGTGCACCGCGGACACGTCGATGCGATGCGACTTCAGCGTCTCGAGGAGCCGCAGCCCGGTCTCGTCCCGCCCGGCCACGCCCGCCAGCCGCGCCACGCCTCCGAGCGCGGCGACATTGCCGGCGGCGTTGCCGGCGCCGCCCGGCACGATCTCGGTCGAGTCGTAATTCAGGATCAGCACCGGCGCTTCGCGCGACACGCGGGCAATCTCGCCGTAAATGAACTCGTCAGCGATGACGTCGCCCGCGATCACGACGCGGCGCCCGGCCAGCGCGTCGACCAGCGCGAGCAGCCGTCCGCCCTCGGTCGGGCCCGTTATGCCTGTTGCAGAATCCACGCGGCAGCTTCCATCAGATTGTCCACGATTGCATCCGCCCCGACGCCGGGCTTCGGCGCCGCTTCGTCTTTCCAGCCCCACCCGGTGCGCACGAGCACGCCGCGCGCGCCCACCGCCTGCCCGGCCTGCAGGTCGTGCCATTTGTCGCCGACGACGAACGAGCCGGCGAGGTCGAGATCGAGCTCCGCCGCGGCCCGCCGGAACATGCCCGGCTCGGGTTTGCGGCAGTCGCAGCTGGTGCGGTAGACCTCGACGACCCCGGTCGGATAGTGCGGGCAGTAGTAGAACCCGTCGATGCGGGCGCCGCCGGCTTCGAGCCGCGCGCTGATGTGACGATGGGCCTCGCCGACAAACGATTCCTGCACGATCCCGCGCGCAATGCCCGCCTGGTTGGTGACCACCACCACCGCGAACCCGGCGCGGTTCAGCACGCGGACGGCATCGACGGTGTAGGGGAAAAAGACCAGCCGCTCGAGCCGATCGAGATAGCCGGACTCTTCGATCAGGGTCCCGTCGCGGTCGAGAAAGACGGCGCGTCTCATGCCGGCGGTCCGGCAAGGTGGCGGGTCACGGAGCGCAGCACGGTCTCGACATCAATTCTTTTCATGCACCGGTGGTCGATCGGACATTCGCGCAGCATGCAGGGGCGGCAGAACACGTCGCGCACGAGCACGTCCGCGGCCGCCGCCGGCGCGGTGACGCGCTCGTCGGTCGGACCGAAGATGGCGGTCAGCGGCACGCCGAGCGCCGCCGCGATGTGCATGGCGCCCGAATCGTTCGAGACGAAGGCCGCGCATCGCGCCACGACCCCGACGAGCTGCCGGAGCGTGGTGCGCCCGATCAGGTTCACCACGCGCGCGCCCGGCGGCAGCGACGATTCTATCGCACGCCCGGTGTCGCGGTCCGCGCCGGCCCCGACCATGACCGGGACGAGCCCGGAATGCGCGATGGCCGCCATGACCTCCGCCACCCGCGGCGTCGGCCATTGCTTGGCATGGCCGTACGCCGCCCCAGGGGCGAAGCCGACGAGGCGGTCACCCGGTGCGACCCCGGCGGCGGCCAGGAGGCCGGCGGCCTGGTCGATGGTCGCCTGGCTGGGGACGATCCGGGGCCGGGCGCCGAGATCGGCCGGCAGCGGGAGCTCGAGCCGACGCACCAGCTCGAGGTAGTAGTCGACCTGGTGGACGCGCCCGCGCGGGCGGGCCACGCCGCGCGTGAGCATCCAGCCGCGCGCCTCGCCGCGGTAGCCCCAGCGCTCCGCCGCTCCGGAACGGCTCGCCCGCCAGGCGCTGCCGAATGAATTGGTCAGGAGCAGAATGAGGTCCGGCCGGGCGGCGGTGAGCTGCGCGGCCTCGCGCGCCGCGTCGATCGCCAGGATCTCGTCGGGGGCCGCGGCGGTGCCCTCGGCGAAAATGGCGGCCACCGATGGTGCGGCAGCCAGGACGAGCGTGCGCCCCTCGAAGGCGCGGCGGATCGCGCCGAGGGCGGGCAGCGCCATCACCGCGTCGCCCAGCCAGTTGGGCGCACGCACCACCAGCCGCTGCACCTCACGCACGGACGGCACCCGCGCGGCATCCGTCGGCCCGTGTCACTCGCTCTCCTCTTCCCTGGTTGCCGCCGGGAACATGCCGCGCTCGGCGCTGGCCATCTCCACATCGCGCCAGCGGCGGTGCATCCACAGCCACAGGCCGGGATAACGCCGCACGTACATCTCGAGGACGTCGGTGCAGCGCTGCGTGAAATCGCGGAGCGCATCAGGATCCTCCGCCCGCGGCGGATCGACGGCATGCTCGTAGACCATGCGGAACCGGCCGCCCGGCAGCGGCAGCGCGAACACCGGGATCACGGGTGCGCCGGTGCGGATGGCGAGCGCGGCGACCGCGGACGTCGTCGCCGCGGGGCGGTTGAAGAAATCGACGTAGACGGCGTCCGAGGTCTGAATGTGCTGGTCGATCAGGACGGCAATCGCCTGGTTGCGGCCAAGCGCGCGGAGAATGCGCCGCACGGCGCCGCGGCGGTAGATGACCGAGTTGCCGGTGCGGGCGCGCACCCGCTCCAGCAAATCGTGCAGCAGCGGGTTGTCGAGCGGGCGCGCCAGCAGCGACATCGGCTGCAGCACCAGCGCGTGCACCAGCGCATTGATCTCCCAGTAGCCGAAGTGCCCGGTGAAGAGCAGCGCCCCTTTGCCCAGCGCGTGCGCGGCCTTGACGCGATCTTCACCCTCGAACTCGACGCGCGCCAGCATCTGCTCGGGACGCATCGTGCTGAACTTGAGGAGCACGGTGAGCAGACGGCCGAAGTGGGCGAACATGTCACGCGCGATCGCGGCGCGCTCCTGCTCGGGCCTCGCCGGGAACGCCGCCTCGAGGTTGCGCAGCGCCAACTGGCGGTGCGGGCGGTCGATGGCGTGAAAGGCGCGGCCGAGGATGGTGCCCGCCGCCAGCACGACCGCCATCGGCAGCGGCCGGACGAGGGCGCGGGCGAGCATCACCGCGAGGTACTCGATGCGGTGCTGCAGCGTCGGGCGGCGGAGCGGCTCGCTCACCGGACTCGCCCCAGCGTCGCCGCGAGCCACGCGTTCAGCGCATCAACCGGCTCGAGCGCAAGCGTCATCGGCACCCACGCCACCGGCACCGCGAACGGGCGGAACGGCAGCAGCCGGACCAGGTCCTTCTCGGTCGTCAGGACCAGGCCGGCGCCAGAGGCGCGGACCGCCTGCTCGATTCGTGACACGTCGGCGCGCGTGTAGGCGTGATGGTCCCGATAGGCCAGCTCCATGGTGAGCGACCACCCGGCGATCTTCATCGCCGTGAAGAAATCTCGCGGCTGCGCGATGCCGGCGACTGCGACCGCGGGGCCGCTGGAAGGCACGACAGTCTCGTCGGGTTCCACGAGCCGCGCGATGCCCTGGACGCGTCGCGCCCGCCACACCGGCCGTCCGGCCGCCAGCCCGTCCACCGCCGCATCGTCCAGCGCGACGATGGCGTCGCCGGCAGCGGCCGCGTCGAGCGGCTCCCGAAGGCGACCGGTGGGGAGCGTGTGCGCCTGCAGGTCGGCGCTGGCGATGACGACGATATCGGCGTCGCGCCGCAGGTCGAAATGCTGAAAGCCGTCGTCCAGCACGTGGACGGTGCAGCCGAAATGATGTTCGGCGAGCCGCCCG
>JBKJRJ010000048.1:0-5145 GCA_046594705.1 Vicinamibacterales bacterium | reverse complement strand
CTCGTTTGACTCTAGGCATGTTCTCTTCCTGACTACGAATTCGGCAGCATCTTGCGCAGCGACGCCTGGTCGGCGGCCGACACGACCACCGTGCCCTTCAGGCCGCGCTTGCGGCTGCGGCTCTTGCTGGTCAGGATGTGCTGCTTGAACGCCTTGCTCCGGACGAATTTGCCCGTCCCGGTCTTCTTGAACCGCTTCGCGGCGCCCCTGTGGGTCTTCAACTTCGGCATGATGGTCGTCTCTACCTGTTATTGGACGGAGTCTTTCGGCTCCGCCTCTTTTTTCGTCGCCGGCTTCCGGCCCGTGCGCTGGGCCAGGATCGTGTGCATCTGATTGCCTTCCTGGCGCGGCATGGTCTCGGGCATCGCCACGTCCGTCAGGTCTTCGATCAGCCGTTCCAGGATCCGCCGCCCGATCTCCGGATGGGCCATCTCACGTCCGCGGAAGAAGATCGTCGCCTTGACCTTGTCCCCCTCAGCCAGGAAGCGCTCGATGTGCTTCTTCTTGAACTGGTAGTCGTGCTCGTCGGCCTTCGGGCGGAACTTGATCTCTTTGACCTCGATGATCTTCTGGTGCTTCTTGGCCTGCCGGGCGCGCTTCTGCTCCTGGTACTGGTAGCGCCCGAAGTCCATGATGCGGCACACCGGCGGTACCGCCGTCGCGGCGATCTCGACCAGGTCGAGCCCCTTGGTGCGCGCGATGGCCAGCGCCTGCGGCGGCGCCATGATGCCGAGCTGTGAGCCGTCCTCGTCGATGACGCGGACTTCCCGTACCCTGATGCGTTCGTTGACCCGCGTGCGGTCGTCACGCCGCGGACTGCGATCAAAAGCGATAAGAACCTCCTACAACAATGCCCACGAGCGAACGCCTAACTGGCGGCGGCGAGGCCCGCCGCGGGCTCGCCCTTCGACGCAATTTCCGCCTGCGCCTGCCGCACGAATTCGTCGACGGTCCGCGCGCCGAGATCGCCGCCGGCGCGGCTGCGCACCGCGATGGTGCCGTCCGCCGCCTCGCGGTCGCCGACGACCAGCATGTAGGGCACCTTCTGCAGCTGGGCCTCGCGGATCTTATATCCAATCTTCTCCTGCCGGCCATCCAGCTCGACCCGGACCCCGGCGGCGGCCAGCCGGTCCCGCACGCCCGCCGCATAGGCGGCATGGCGGTCGGCGATCGGCAGCAGCACGGCCTGTACCGGCGCCAGCCACAGCGGGAAGGCCCCGGCGTAGTGCTCGATCAGGATCGCGATATACCGCTCGAAGCTGCCGAAAATGGCGCGGTGGATGACGATCGGCCGGTGCTCGGCGTTGTCGGCCCCCACGTAGGTCAGGTCGAAGCGCTGCGGCATCTGGTAGTCGAGCTGAATCGTGCCGCACTGCCAGCGCCGGCCGAGCGCGTCCATGATATCGAAATCGATCTTGGGCCCGTAGAACGCGCCGTCCTTCTCGTTCAACTCGTAGGGCACGCCCGCGCCTTCGAGCGCCGCCGTGAGCTGCGCCTCCGCATGATCCCAGGTCGCGACCTCGCCGAGGAACTCGTCGGGACGGGTCGAGAGCTTGGCGATGAAGGGCAGTCCGAAATCCGCGTAGACGCGCTGCACCAGCCTGATCAGGCGCGTCACTTCCTCGCCGATCTGCTCCTGCGTCACGAAGCAGTGCGCGTCGTCCTGCGAGAACTGCCGCACGCGGGTGAGGCCCGCGAGCACGCCGGAGGCCTCATTGCGGTGGAGCGGCGTCTGCTCGTGGAAGCGCAGCGGCAGGTCGCGGTAGCTGCGCACTTCGCTGGCAAAGACGAGCATGTGGCCCGGGCAGTTCATCGCCTTCATGCCCATCGGGTCGCCGTCGCGCGACTCCACCAGGAACATGTTCTCGCGGTAGTGCCCCCAGTGGCCGGAGGTCTCCCACAGCGCTTTGTTGTAGACCAGCGGCGTTTTGAGCTCGACGTAGCCGGACGGGAAGAGCACGCCCCGCATGTAGTTCGCCAGGGTGTGGTAGAGCGTCGTCCCCTTCGCCAGCCAGAACGCGGAGCCGGGCGCCCAGGGGTGGAACGTGAAGAGGCCGAGCTCCTTGCCGACCTTGCGATGGTCGCGCTTCCTGGCTTCCTCGATGCGCGCCAGGTGCGCCTGCAGGTCCTTCTCGCTGAAGAAGGCGGTGCCGTAGACACGCTGCATCGGCGTGCCCTTGGCGTCCCCCTTCCAGTAGGCGTTGGAGGTGGTGAGCAGCGTGAAGCCCTTCAGCCGCCCGCTCGACGGGACGTGCGGGCCGACGCAGAAGTCGACGAAGGTGTCGCGGTCCTTGATGGTGTAGACCGACACGTGGGACTGCCCCTCGGTCTTCTCCTGGATCAGCTGCACCTTGAGCGGCTCGCCCCGCCGCGTGAAGAAGTCGATGGCGTCCTGGCGCGGCCACATCTGGCGCTGGTAGACCAGGTCCTGTGCCGCCAGCTCCTTCATCTTCCGTTCGATGGCCTCGAGATCCTCGGGCACGAATGGCCGCGCGACCACGAAGTCGTAGAAGAAGCCCTCGTCGGTCGCGGGGCCGACCCCGCACTGGGTGCCGGGGTAGAGACTGGTGACCGCGGCCGCCAGCAGGTGCGCGGCGCTGTGGCGATACACGTGCAGCGCGGCGCCGCCGCGGTCGGTGAGGATCTCGACACGGGCGCCGGACTCGAGCGGGAACACGAGGTCGACGGGGCGGCCGTCCACCACTGCGGCGATCGCCGCCTTGGCGAGTCGCGGAGAGATCGCGGCCGCAACGTCGGCAGGCGTGCTGCCGGCGGGCATAGGACGGACAGATCCGTCGGGCAGCGTCACCGTGATCTCACTCATTGAAACATTCTGCTGTCCGCCTTCGCGGCTTCGCCGCTTCGGCGAGACAGCCTTCGCGTGGCCTGCCAGCCGAAGCTCACGCTTCGCCTGGGCAGGCGTGAGCGAAGGCTGGTAGGCGCGAGTGGAGTCGAACCACCGACCTCCTGCGTGTCAAGCAGGCGCTCTAACCACTGAGCTACGCGCCTATGCTCGAAAAACACAGGCGATACAAAACGTTAAGTGTAGCAGAACGCGCCGGATCTGGGCAATCTGGCAATCGCTCAGGCAGCCTTTTTCTGGGCAATGCGCTCCAGGGCGGCGTCGAGGATGGGATCCTTCGCCGGCCGGGGCTGATCGAACTCCACATCGGGGTCGTCGACGCCCAGATCGGGCGTCAAGCCCTTGCCCTGGATGAGGTCTCCGTCGGGCGTCAGGTAGCGGGCATAGGTGAGCCACAGCCCGCGGCCTTCGGGCAGGCGCACCAGCTTCTGGAGGCCGGCGCGGCCGAGGGTGCGCTCGCCGATCAACTCCGCGCGCTGGTTGCCGTCGAGGGCGGCGGCGAATAGTTCCGCGGCGCCGGAAGTACCGGTGGTGACCAGCAGGGTCACCGGCAGCGTGATGGCGCCGTCCCCGGCCTTCGCGATGATGGTCTCCTTGATCGACGCCGCTGACGGTTTGGCCGGCGCGGAGGGCGCCGCGGCGGCCGGTGGCGGCGGCGTCCGCACTTCGCCGGCTGCCGGGGCCGAGCCCGTCTTGGCGGTCTTGCTCTCGTCGCGTCCCGCGATCATCGCCAGCGTTCCCGATTTCACGAACAGGCGGGCGGCCTCGATGCCGGTCGCGAACGGCCCCTCCGCGGTGTGCCGGATGTCGACCACCAGCTCCTTCGCGCCGGACCTGGTCAGCAGGTCGGCCTGCGCGCGGATCTTCGTGGTGGCGTCGGCGCCGAACGCCGCAACGCGGATGTAGCCCAGATCCGGCGCCAACATCTTGCCGCTGACCACCGCGCCCGGGGCCTTCTCGCGCACCAGCTCGATCTGGCGCGGCTCGGCGGCATTGCCCCGGATGACGGTGAGCGTCACCTTGGACCCCGGCGCGCCGCGCAGCAGCCGCATGCCTTCGAACACCGAGAGATCGCGCGCGGGCTTGCCGTCGATGGCGCGGACGTAGTCTCCCGTCTGCAGCCCGGCCTTGGCGCCGGGGGAATCATCGCGCGCGGCGATCACGCGCAGGTAGTACTGGCGCGTCAGCTCGATGCCGACGTCACCGGCCGGCAGCTGCTCGCCCGGTTCGATGGTCTTCACGTCCGCGGCCGTCAGGTAGGCGCTGTCGGGATCGAGCCCGTCGGCGAGGCCGCGCATCGCACCTTCCATGACCTTGTCGACCTTGGCGTCCTCGACGTAGTTGTTGAGGATCAGCGAGACGACATCCTCGAACACGCGCAGGTGCTGAAACGTCTGGTCGCCGCTCGACGCCCGGCCCAGGCTGCCCAGGACGATAAACGCGAGCAGCGGAGTGGATACGAACAGGACCGACAGGCGCGTGCGTGTAGTCATCGCTTTAACCATTGTAGGGGATCGACGGGCTTACCGTCGACGCGCAACTCAAAGTAGAGGGACGGGTTACCGGATGGGTTGCGGCCCGCCAGCCCCAGGCTGGTTGCCGCGTCCACACGGTCGCCCTTATGGACGGTGGCGGAGCCCAGGTGGCCGTACAGCGAGTAAATCCGGTCGCCGTGATCGACGATGACCAGCATGGCGTAGCCGCTGAACGGGTCGGCGAACGCCACGGTCCCTTCGTGGACCGCGTGGACCGCATGTCCTTCCGGCAGGGAAACTTCGATACCGTTGCGGACCGGCGGTCCGGCCACCCCCGCGGCACGTGGACCGAACCGGGCCGACAGGACCCCCTCGGCGGGCCACGGCAAGGCGCCTTGAAATGGCCGGATCGGCAGAACCGCGGCTGAGGTCGGACGTCCCGCCACAATCTGTCCCAGAGTGACCTGCAGCTTACGCTGGGCATCCTGGAGCTCGCCGGTCAGCTGGGCATTGAGGTCGCGCCGCGAATCGATGGTGTTGACCAGATCGGCCCGCGCGTTCACGGCGCGCGCCACCGCGGCGCTGGCCTCTACCGCCTTGCGCTGCAGCCCGTCGAGCTCCCTGGCCCGCGCCTGGAGCGTTGCTCGCTCAGTGGTCAACCTCGTCATCGTCTGTCGATGCTCGTCCACACGGTCGCGGTCGATGCGCCCCAGCGCGGCGGCCGTGCGGTAGGCGCGGCCGACCTCGCGCAGGTTGTTGACGTCGAGCAGCAGCCGCCAGTAACCGGCCCGGCCCATTTTGTAGAGC
>JBKJRJ010000032.1:0-10042 GCA_046594705.1 Vicinamibacterales bacterium | reverse complement strand
GACCGCGCTCCGCTGGTCGGGGGTCAGGGCGCCCGCATACTTCTCGAACTGGGTGATGCCCCCCTTCATCATCAGATCCGGCGCCGCCGTCATCGTCACCTTCTGCAGCAGTCCTCCCACCACTTGCGGTGCGATGGGGTCGGACACGTCCGCGAGAAGCTGGATGCGCGGCGCGTTCGCCGCCTGGCCGAAGGCGCTGGCGGTGTCACCCAGCCCTTTGGGCAGGATGACGGCCACGGGTGCGTCGCCGTTCTGCACCATCCGCTCGGCGGCGCCGCGGTCCAGGGTGACGCCCTTGCCGTTGGCCTCGGAAGTGGTGCGGACGCGCAGCGCCGTTTCCGCCTCGAGCGCCTGGACGATGCGCCGGCTGAGCTCGCTGCCGTCCTCGTCGACGACCGCGATGCGGACGCGAGAGGTCGAGTTGCCGCCCTGATTGCCGAACACCGTGGCGAAGATCGAGAAGAACAGGATCGGCAGGAGGAACGTCAGCGCCTGCGCCACTCGATCGCGTTTCAGGTTGGTCCAGCTGATCCGAAGCAACGTTGCGATCATTCCCTCAGCTCCCTTCCGGTCAGATGGATGAAGACCGACTGCAGGCTGGGGCCGCGGACCTCGACGTCCTCGACCTCGCGCCCCTGCGCGACGATCGCGCTCAGGAGCACCGGCAGTTCCCGCGCGACGTTCGAGACCTTCGCCCGCAGCACGCGCGGGTCATCGCCCGCGACCTCGACGCCAGGCGGCACGGCCCCGATCGGCGCGTCGATCCTGAGGGTGACGATGCGATAGCGGCCGACCGTCTGGTCCACCAGCTCCGCCATCGTCCCCGCGGCGATCACCTTGCCGTGATCGATGATGACGGTGCGGTGGCAGCGCGCTTCCGCCTCCTCGAGGTGATGTGTGGTCAGCAGCAGCGAGACGCCCGTCTTCGTGAGTTCCGCGAGCATGTCGTAGATCCGCTCGCGGCTTTGCGGATCGACGCCCACCGTTGGCTCGTCGAGCAGGACGACACGCGGACGATGGATGACACCGCAAGCGATGTTCAGGCGCCGCTTCATGCCGCCGGAAAATGACTTGATCGGCTCGTCCGCGCGATCCTCGAGCGCCGTCGTCGCGAGGGCCCATTTCACCTGGGCGGTGACATCGCCGGACGAGAGGCCCTGCAGCCGCGCGAATGACTCGAGGTTCTCACGCGCGGTGAGAGACGGGTAAATAGCGAGCTCCTGAGGGACGATGCCCAGCTCAGGCGGCGTCTGCCGGCGGAGCAGCGGCTTGCCGAACAGCCGGATCTCGCCGGCATCTGGCTGCACGCGTCCGGAGATGGCCCGGATCAGCGTCGTCTTGCCGGCCCCGTTCGGGCCGAGCAGCGCCAGGATCTCCCCCTCCCGCAGCGCCAGCGTGGCGCCGTCAAGGGCCACCACGTCGCCGAACTTCTTCCGGGCGCCCGTGACGGTCAGCACGTCGGTGTGGGTAGTCATGTCGAGGAGAGCATACGGATGACCGGCTGCGCCAGTCGAGCACTTCCGGTGAACGGCGGCCGCAGGGCGGTGGACGGCCCGTGGGTCCCTGGGTCCCTGCCCGCGCACATCGACTGTCGGTGTCGGCGCCCGTTATGGTTATCGGCCACCCTCTCGCGAGAATCCGGAGTCGCGCCGGGGGATCCACCCCGGGGGGGAGCAGGCGGTTCGAGGGGCTTGCCGGCCGCGAGCCTGTCGGCGTCGGCAACAACCGGATCGCCTGGACGCCCGCGCACTCACCCACTACCAATTACCAACTGTCAACCTCCCTACCGCCCTTTCTCCTCCATCCGCTTGCGTAGCGCCCTGGCGCCGAGCTTCCCGATGCGCTTCAACTCCAGGCGCGCGCGCTCGTCCTGCTGTGTAGCTTGGACCGCCTGCTCCGCCTGGAGCTTGCGGAAGCTCGCGAGCCGCGCGTCCGGCAGCATGCCCGCGGCCACGGCTGCGATGACCGCGCAGCCGGGCTCGGTGGCATGGCTGCAGTCACGGAACCGGCACCCCACGCCGATCGCCTCGACGTCGGCGAAGGCGCCGACGACCGATTCGCCCGCGTCCCACAGCTGCAGCTCGCGCATCCCGGGTGTGTCGATCAGGATGCCGCCGCCTGGCAGCAGCACCAGCTGACGGCCCGTCGTCGTGTGCCGTCCCCGGCTGTCGCTCTCCCTGACCTCGCGCGTGCGCAGCACGTCCTCGCCGATCAGGGCATTCGCGATCGACGACTTGCCGACGCCGGACGATCCGAGCAGCGCCGCCGTGCGGCCGCGCCCCAGGTGCGCGCGCAGGACTTCCATCGACCCGGGTTGCTTCGCCGATACGGCCAGCACCGGCACGCCCTGCGCCAGCGCGGCCACATCGGCGACAAACGCCGCCGGATCGTCCACCAGGTCCGCCTTGTTGAGGACGATGACCGGCGCGGCGCCGCTCTCCCACGCGGTCACGAGATACCGCTCGATGCGCCGCGGATTGAAATCGTGGTCGAGACCGGAGATCAGGAACACGACGTCGAGATTGGCCGCGACGACTTGCTCCAAGGTGGGATTGCCCGCGGCACGGCGCGAGAAATGACTCACCCGCGGAAGCACGGCGCGAATGCGCGCGTCACCGCCGGCGGCGGCTTCGACCACCACCCAGTCCCCCACCGCGGGAAACGCGGAGCGCGTCGGGGCGTCGTGACGCAGCCGGCCGGAGACCCGGGCGAGCATCTCACCTTGCGGAGCGATCACGCGGTAGATGTGGGTGTGCTCGAGGCTGACGCGCGCGGGAAAGACACGCTCCGTCCGGAATGGAGCGAACGCCTCGGCGAAGCGCGGTGTCCAGCCCAGGTCCTCGAGGGTCAGCAGCATGTCACGCGTCGCACTTTACCTCGAAAACTCGACCTGGCACCGCTGACCGCCGCGGGGAGATCCCCACCATTCCGCCATAATGATGGCCTGGGGGAAGCCCCGTCACACCTTCAGCCAGCAGCGCAGGACCTCGGCCACACTCCAGGCCTGCGCCACGCATCCCCGGGGCAGGTAGGGCGCTTCCGCGTCGAACACCTCGCTGATCTGGCCGACGCACGCCTCGTCGAGGTGCTGATCGAAACCGGCCAGCAGGTCGCGCAGCTTCGAGCGGTCGGTGCCAGGCAGCTTCAGCTCCGCGTCGATGTAGGGTCCGATCAACCAGGCCCACACCGTCCCCTGGTGATAGGCGGCGTCGCGCGCGCGCAGATCGCCGTAGTAGCGCGCCTTGTAATCGGTTTCTCCCGGTGCCAGCGAGCGGAGTCCCATGGGCGTCAGCAGTCGCTCGCGCACGACCTTCATCACCGCCTCCCAGCGATGGCGCTCGAGCACGGGGTTGGGCAGCGAGATCGCGAACACCTGATTGGGACGGCAGCAGGTGTCCTCGCCGTGCTCTCCGTCGACGACGTCGTAGAGGTAGGCTCCGGTCTCGTACCAGAAGCGCCGGTTGAACGACTGGTGGGCGCGCGCGGCGTGGCCGGCGAAGTCGATGCCCTCGCCGCCGCCGTACTGCGCGGTCCACGACTGCATCAGGCAGAGCGCGTTGTACCAGAGCGCGTTCAGCTCGACGGTCTTGCCGCGCCGCGGCGTCACCACCCAGTCGCCAACCTTGGCGTCCATCCACGTGAGCTGATAGCCATCGGCCCCTTGGGTGAAGAGGCCATCAGCCGGATCGATGTGAATCCCGTACTTCGTGCCACGCAGATGGTGCTGCACGATGTCGACGAGGACCGGCAGCAGACGCCGCAGCGTCTCGGCATCGCCGGTGGCGATCGTGTAGCGCTCGACCGCGTGAAAGAACCAGAGCGACGCGTCGGCCGTGTGATACAAGCCGTCGCGCTCGCCGTCAGGGAACATGTTCGGAATCAGGCCGTCGCGCACGTAGTGCGCGAACGTCCGCAGGATGTAGCCGGCTTCGCGATAGCGATGGGTCGAGAGCGTCAGCCCCTCGAGGCTGATCATCGTGTCGCGGCCCCAGTCGGTGAACCAGTGGTAACCCGCGATCACGGTGCGCACATCGTCGCCGGAGGCGCGCGCCCGCGCGGTTTCCTCGACGCGTCCGGCCGGCCGCACGATGAATTGATCGGCCGCGAGCACCAGCTCGGCGGCGAAGGGGTCGTCGGCGGGCAGGTTGGCGATGGCGACGAGCTTGCGGCGTCGTTCCTGCTCCGCGCCCGCGGCCCCTTCGGGTGACAGAGCGAGCACCGTCTCCCACGGTTCGGCCGAAGCGACGAGCGACACCAGCTGGCCGACTTCAGCGTCGGCGCGGAAATACCCGGGGCTCCAGAGCGACCCCTGCCACTGGTAGCCGCGCGTCTCCTCCATCTGGTAGGGGACGCCACGCGCCCCCTTCTCGTCGAGCGTCAGCGCGGCGCGGCTGCCGATCAGCATCATCCGGAGAATCGGCAGATCCGGTCCGGCCGACAGCTCGTAATGCTGGCCGGTCGCGGCAATGGTGTAGACATTCGCCGGCGACTGGTCTACCGCCGCCTCGTAGCCACGGTAGTGCACCGACGGCCGCAGGTTGAAGCGAACCGTGCCGCTGCCCTCGAGCACGCGGTACGTCACGTGGACCGTATTCTGTTCGTGCGGCATCAGGATCCGCTTCTCGATCGTGAAGCCGTTGACGCGATAGAGCCACACCGGCAGGCCGAGTTCGAGCCGGAACTCCGCCAGATGGTCGGTGCGGTCGGCGGCATTCGGTCCGGCGACTTCGTCCTCGTCGCCGAGCCAGAACACGCCCTTGCCCGGCAGCCGGACGCGCTCGAGCAGGTGATTGAGCATCACCATGCGCCCGAGCGGCGCCGGCAGCGAGGCGATGAGCATGCCGTGGTAGCGCCGCGTCAGCATCCCGGCGACGGTGCCCGAGGCGTAGCCCCCCAGCCCGTTGGTGACGAGCCATTCGCGGCGCGGCGGACGTTCGCCAACGGCAACGGCCTCGTCCGCACGATCGCGAGGGGCGTGGATGGTACGTGTCAGGTCCGTCATCGTGGCTCCGGAACGAAAAATGCCGCGCTCCCCCCGGGAATGAGCCACGGCCCGTCGGCGTCGAACGGCGGGGTGCCCTGGCCGCCGTAGTGCGGCGCCTCGCTGCTCCAGGCCATCCGCCACCGCGCGTTGCGCGGCGGCGCGAGCAAGGGTTCATTCACGGGCGCGAAGTCGAGGTCGCCGTCGAGATTGACGACGAGCAGACGATCGCCGTGCACCACATCGAGGTAGCGCAGCAGGAAGGCACCCGGCCCGAGGACGGCCCCCTCCGGACGATACGTGCCGGCGCGCGCCAGCACCGCGTCGTCGCGGCGCAGGGCCAGCAGGTCGCAGTGCAGCGCGTAGGCATCGGCATGGCGTTCCCGCTCGGCGACGTCCAGCTTGCAGGCGCGGAAGGTCGCCTCGTCCGCCGGAGGCGCCAGGGCGCGCACCACCCGATCGTCGGTCAGGCTCGGGAACTGCGAGAGAAACTCCACTCGCCCCTTTCCCACCGCCTCCGCGAGCTCGGCCGTGTGATCAGCGAAATACAGGAACGGACGCGACGACGAGAACTCCTGCCCCTGGAACAGCATTGGCGTCGCCGGTCCGAGGAGCAGCCACGCCGTCATGGCGCGATGGCGCGCGGGTGACGAGAGCTGGTGCAGCCGGCGGCCGGACGACGAGTTGGCCACCTGGTCGTGATTCTCGAGGTAGCTGATGAACGAGTGCGGAAACAGATCGAGGGCCGGGGTCCCCCGCCGCCCCTGCTGCCAGGAGTACCACTGTCCCTGATACAGGTAGCCATAGCGCGCGCACGACACCAGTTCCTGCGGGCTCCCCATGTAATCGCGGTAGTAAGCCTCGCGGCGCCCGACCAGCGCGACCACGGCCGAGTGATGCGCGTCGTCATTCCAGAGTGCGTCGCCGCCGTAGCCGCCGTCCCCAGGGTCACGCACAATCAGCGTCTCCTGTGGCTCGTTCTCCGCCACGATGTAGATCGGGCGTTGGCCCGCGGCCTTCCGCGCCGTGGCGATCATGTCGGCCATGACGTGGCGTGGCGAGTCGTCCTTGATGTCCTGGGTGGCGTCGAGGCGAAGGCCGTCGAAGTGGAACTCGTCGATCCAGTAGCCCGCGTTCTCGACGAACAGGTGACGGGCGGGCGCGGGCCCCTCGAAGTTGACCGCACGTCCCCAGTCGTTGGTGTACCTGTCCGTGAAATAGTCGGGAGAAAACTCAGTGAGGTAATTGCCGTCCGGGCCGAGGTGGTTGTAGACCACGTCGAGGATGACCCCCAGGCCAACTGCGTGGGCCCGGTCGACAAAGGCGCGGAGATCATCCGGGGTTCCGTAGACGTGGGCTGGAGCAAACAGGTTGACGCCGTCGTAGCCCCAGCCGAAGCGCCCCGGAAATTCGGCGCTCGGCATCATCTCGATCACGGTGATGCCGATCCGCGCCAGCTCCGGAAGTTCCTCGGACGCCGCAGCCCACGTGCCCTCCGGCGTGAACGTCCCCACGTGCAGTTCGTACGCCACCTGGCCAAGGGGCTGAAGGCCCTTGCGCCCCTCGTCGGTCCAGCGGAATGCGGCGGGGTCGACGTACGCAGAGGGCGCGTGCGGCCCTTCGGGTTGATGGCGGGAGGCAGGATCAGGACGGAGCCGATCGCCATCAAGTCGGAACCAATAACGGCCGCCGGCCGTCGCGCCCGCGTCGAACACGTGGAAGAATCCGTCGGCCTGCCGCGTCATGGCGACGAGGCGAGGCGCGCCGTCGCCGTGCGCCGGGGGCAGCGCGAGATCCACGCGCTTGCAGGCCGGCGCCCAGACGCGCAGGTCGGCCCCACCGCCATCCTGCAGCTCCGCGCCCACCGACAGGCGGCGCGGCATCCCCGGCCCGCCCTGACCTCTCCCGGCTGTCACCGCTGCGCGCGCCGCCGCTCCCGCCCCGCCAGCCGGGCTATCTCTGCCGTGAGCACCGCCGGCTCCACCGGCTTCTGCAGGTCACGCTTCACATCTGAAAGCATACGACGCATGCCCTCGTCGGTGCGCGCCATTTTGGTCAGGGCCAGCGCCGGGATCCGCCCGCCGCGTTCGGACTCCAGCGACTGTACCTTGCCGACGATGGCGTAGGCGTCGTGCTCGGGCGACGCCGCGTCACTGACGAGCACGTCAGGCCGCCACGATTCGAGCATCTCGAGCGCTTCGTCCACGGAGCTCGCGACGCAGACCGCTGCGCCCCGCTCCTGGAGCACGACACTCAGTAACTCGCGCGCGTCGCGGTCCCGGTCAAGGAGCAGCACGCGGACGCCGTTGAGAGGCGGCGAGCTCACGGTCGCGAGCACCGAGCTCGGCGGGGTCGCGGTCTCCTGCTGGTCGGCCCGATGCAGCGGCAGACGGATGTTGAACATCGCGCCGCCTTCGGTGTTATTCGTGGCTCTGATTTCGCCGCCGTGCCGTTCGACCAGCTCCCGCACCAGTGACAGACCGACACCCAGTCCGCCGGCCGTGCGGGTCGGAGAGGAATCGGCCTGCGCGAAGCGGTCGAACACCCGGGGCAGGAATGCCGGATCGATGCCCGGACCCGTGTCGCGAACCGTGATGCACGCCAGGTCGTTGGATTCGAGCAGGACATGAATGGCGCCCCGGCGTGGAGTGAACTTGATGGCATTGGCGAGGAGATGCCAGACCACCTGGCGGAGCCGATTCCCGTCGCCGCGGACGACCATCGGGCCGTGGCCGGTTACCACATTCAGGCTGACGTCCTTGGCCGACGCGGCACCCGACACCTGCGACACGGCTTCGGCCAGGATCGTCTTCAGCGAGACGGGGCGGACGTCGAGGCTGAGTCGCCCGGTCAGCGCTTTCGAAACGTCGAGCAGGTCGCCGGTGAGCTGTGCCTGAAGCCGGACGTTGCGCTCGATGGACTCGAAACCCCGCCGTTTCGTGGCATCGTCCAGCTTGCCCGTCTTGATCAAGTGCAGCCAGCCGAGGACGGCATTCAGCGGCGTGCGTAATTCGTGCGAAATGGTTCCAAGGAACTCGTCCTTCATCCGGCTGGCGGACTCTGATTCGAGCCGCGCCGCGTGGGCGTGGCCGGCCTCCCGCTCCGCCGAATGCCGCGCTCGGCGCAGCTCCGCGACGAGGGCTGTGAGCATCAGGCCCTGCCCGACGAACAGCGCGAGGTGGGCCTGATCCGCCGGCGAGTCGGGGTTGCCGGCGACCAGCGATCCCAGCACCGCGCCGAACACCGTCACCGCCAGCGCGCTTCCAGTGCCCGCGAACCAGGCGCTACCCAGCACCGCACTCCCCAGCAGCAGGAACAGGCCGCCTTCGTCGATGACACTGCCCGACGCGCGGTAGGCGAGGAACACGGCCACCACCGCGATGAGCGCCGCGAAATGCCGCGCCGGGCGGGCGACCGCGGGAAACGGAAACGGCCCGGGATCTCGTTTCATGTGGCGCTGCGCCCGTGAACCGTGAGCTCGCCCGGCAGGGCCTGCTCAGTCGGGGAGTCTTCACCCAGGTCCTTGTCCTCGATCGGCGCCAGGGAAGCACCCAGGACCTGGTCGATCAAGCCATAGTCCCTGGCGTTCCACGCGTCGAGGTAGAAATCCACACGCTTGGTGTCCCGGATGATCTGGCGGAGCGGCTTGCCGGAGCGGTCCGCCATGATGCGGTAGATCTGTGTCTGCATCTGTTTCAGCCGATCGAGGTGCTGAGCAGCCGCGGTGGTCGATTGCCATCCCGCCCACTTGGCGGGCTCGTGAATCATGATCCAGGAATGCGGGTAGGCCAGCCGGCGACCCGGACTGGCTGCTTGCAGCACGACAGACCCCATCGAGTACGCCATGCCCTGGACGATGATCGTGACCTGAATCCCGCTGCTCACGAGGTGGCAGATGACGTCGTGAAGGGCCAGCCCGTCGGTGACGTTACCGCCCGCGCTGTTCACGTAAACGGTGATGGGCTTGGCACTCGCGTTGGCCAGCTCACGCAATTTTTCGATCGCGATGCGGGCCGTGTCTTTCTCGATGTCACCGATGAGGTACACATCACGCAGCCGGCCGGACTCTTCCTTATGGACGAGATCCTTGACCGCGTCAACCAGTTCGTTGAGCAGACGATCATTAATCTCGCTCATGCCTTTCAAATCCGTTACACGCTTTGTGCCGTCATTGAATGGAAGAGCTCCCGGGCGGGGAGGACGTTTGGTCGCCCAGCAGGGGCAACGGATGGGCAGTTTTAGGTCGCGCGAGGGCGTCCTGAGGGTCGGTGAGCGGCCCGGTCGGCGACAGGGATGACGAACTTCTCGGCCGTCAGCACGTCCGAGAACGCCACCACCTTGACATCCACGAGCCCGGCGGCCTTGCCGGCCTCCATCATCTCGGATTCCTTGAGATCGGGCGAGCCTTTCGGCCGCAACGTCCACAGCACGCCATCCGCCTTCAGCCGCCCGGCCAGCGAACGGAGACGGCGCAGGTCGTTGCGGTGCCGAAACAGCGCGAAAATCATGTCCATCGGCTTATTGCCGCCGGTGCGAACCAGGGCCCCTTCCTCGCGCAGTTCATCCATGAACTGGCAGTCGTTTTCAACGCCGAGCACCAGGATGACCTGGCCGGGCTTGACCCCGAGCTTCTCGATGCGGCTGCGGGTGCTGACGAATTCTTCGCGTTGATCGGAGATGTCGTCGCTCATGGAGTACGCACCGCGCCTCATTATGCCTCCTGACTATAATTTTCTGTAAGTTGTTGCAAACCCAGCGACTCGTTTCCTCGTCCAATCGTCCAACTTCGGCCGGTCCAGATAGAATGCGACAGTGACCGGTTATGGGACTCCGGTATTCCACGAGCGGTCACCTCCCGACACGTGGCAAGCCGCAGGAACCACCGGAAGCTCAAGACACACAAGCACTTGACCGACCGCTACGAATGGCACGGACATTTGCTCATGTGCGGAGACCGCGTCTCTCTCGCGGGCACATCAGAGGCACCAGTACATGGTTGATATCGCGCGTCCGTCTCAGGCCAGGAAGAAGAAGATCCGCCGGATTGGGATCGCCGCCCTG
>JBKJRJ010000308.1:0-16439 GCA_046594705.1 Vicinamibacterales bacterium | reverse complement strand
CAACTACTACTACCCGTATGGTTTCGGCATGGGCTATGGCCTCTACTCCGGTCTCGGATGGTCCCCGTATTATGGCGATCCGTTCGGCGACCCCTACGGCTACGGTGGCGGCGGTTCGTACTCCAGCTCGTATGGCCGCGGCGAACAGGGCAACCTCAAGCTGAAGGTGAAGCCGCGCGCCGCCAAGGTCTACGTCGACGGCTATTTCGTCGGCTACGTCGATCAGTTCGACGGCGCCTTCCAGAAGCTGGCGCTGAACACCGGCCGTCACAGGGTTGAAGTCCGCGCGGAAGGTTTCGAGACGGCGGAGTTCGACGTGTTGATCAACCCGGAACAGACCGTGACGTTCCAGGGAGAGCTCAAGCGGATCCAGTAATACGATTGCAGACTGCAGATTGCAGATTGAGGATTGGGGAGGGCGCTGGTGAGTGCATCGGCGCCCTTTTCACGTCTACGCGCGATCGCGGCCGTCTCCGGCGTCTACGACATGGCGGTCGGCCTGTTCCTGCTCGCCGCCGCCGACCGGATGGCGGCGATCTTCGCCGTAGCCGCGCCGCAGCCACCCATCTTTGGCAACCTCAACGGACTCTTCCTGCTGGCCGTCGGCGTCGGCTACTACGGGCCGTACCGCGACCCCGTGGGCGCGCGTTGGTACCTCTGGGTGATGGGAGTGGGGCTGAAGACCGGAGGCGCCGCAGCGTTTCTCATCGACTACCGGCTGCGCCAGTCGCCCGCGTCGTTCCTGCTGTTCGCCGCCAGTGATGGACTCCTTGCGATCCTGACCCTGGCGGCGCTTGCCGGATCGCGAAGTAGACCGGCACGCCCGCAGCAATGAGCGCCAGCCCCGCCAGCGACGAGGTCGGGTCCCGCCAGAACGAATTCGCCACCATCGCCACGCTTGCCACCACGAAGATTGCCGGGGCCCAGGGATACCCGAGCGCGGAGAACGGGCGCGGCGCGCCGGCGTCGCGGCGGCGCAGCACGAACAGGCTGCTCACCGCGACGCCCGCAAAGAGCACGACCGCGAAACCCGTATAGGTCACGAGCTGCGCCAGCGTGCCCGACAGGACCAGCACGCTGCTCCACACCGCCTGCGCCATGATCGCGGTGGCCGGGGTGTGGAAGCGAGGGTGGACGCGCCCGGCGGCGCGAACGAACATGCCGTCGCGCGCCATGGCGAAATAGACGCGCGGGCCGGCCAGCACCATGGCGCTGATGCTCGCCGCGAGACTGACGATGGTGAACAGCGCGATCAGGTTGCCGGTGGCAAAGCCGAACAGCTGCTCCGCCACCGTGTCCATCAGCCGCGCGCCGTCCAGCGTCGCGATCTGTTCGATCGGCAGCGCGTAGAGGTACAGCGCGTTCAACAGCACGTAGATCACGACGACCGTCACCGTGCCCAGCGCCAGCGCCAGCGGGACGTTGCGCGACGGCTCCCGCACTTCCTCCGCCACGTAGACCGCGGCATTCCAGCCGGAGTAGCTGAACATCACCGGCACGAGCGCCAGCAGCCACGACAGCGGCAGCACCGGCCCGCCGCCGGCGAGGTGCGCGGTGTCCCCCTGGCCGATCGAAAATCCCAGGGCGATCAGCACCACGATGGCGCTCACCTTGATGCCCGCCAGCGTGTTCTGCACCAGCCGGCCGGGCCCGAGGCCGCGCACGTGGATCAGCGTCAGCACCGCGATCGCGGCGATCGAGACGACGGGCTTGCCTCCCGCGGGAATGGCAATGAAGCGGCCGACGTAATCGGCGAGCGCCACGGCACTCGCCGCGATCGCACCCGAGAACCCGGCGATGAACGAGGTCCAGCCGGTGAGGAACGCCGCGAGCGGGCCGTAGGCGTCGCGCAGGTAGACGTACTCGCCGCCCGCATGGGGCCGTACCGCCGCAAGCTCGGCATAGGCCATCGCGCCGGCGAACGCCAGCGCGCCCCCCGCCAGCCACACCCCCAACATGGCGCCGGGATGCGGCACCATCTGCGCCACGATCACGGGCACGAAGAAGATGCCGCCGCCGATGACGTTGGAGATGATGATGGCCGACGCGTCGAGCGGACCGAGCCGCCGCGTGAGCTGTGCTCCGGAGGCTGGCGCCTCCCGGCCGTCCGCGGGCGCCGCCACTTACTGCGCCAGCACCTGGCGGGGAATGTCGAAGCTACCGATCTCCACCCACTGGGACGCGCTGTGCTTGGCGAAAATGTGCACGCGCACGTCCTGGAAGTTCGAGTTCTTCAGCATGTCGGCGCGCGATTGCGGCATCTCGCCGGTGTAGCCGGCCTTGGTCCGGATCGTGATTGGGGCCGTCTGGTTGCCCTCGAACGGCACGCTCAGCACGAAGACCTCGTCCCAGTCCGTTTCGGCGGGCGATCCGGGAGGCACGGCCGTGCCGGGCTTGGGCCTCTGCTTGAAGACGACGTTCAGGGAGAGCGGCCGGATATCGTCGTCGATCGACTTCGTGATCCGGAAGGTGAGGCTGGGCACCAGCTTGTTGCGGTTGTCGACGATGCCGGCGTCGTGGAACCCGCCGGCCATCTCCGACAGCCGCAGCGCCTGCTTCAGGTCGATCGGCCGCCCGCATCCGGCGGTGAGGACGGCGAGGAGGAGGACCGGCGCCATCATACGCATGGTTGGAATTCTAGGCCTACTCGCCCCCCGCCGCCACTAGAACTCTTTGACTTCGACCCGCTTGATCACCTCGTCACGGGTCAGCTTGCCGGAGTGGAACGCGGCCAGGTCTCCCCCCTTGACGCGGATGACGATGGTGGAGGCGTCGTCCAGACCGCCCGCCATCAGAGGTCCCTGGGCATCGCGCGCCGCGACCGTGAGCCATTCGGCGGCGCCGAGCTTGAGGCCGACGCTGTATTTCAGCATGGCATCGATGAGCGACGACTTGACCGCCTGGGTATACAACTCGTTGGGATCGGTCGGTTCCATCACGCCCACCGGCATGGTGGACACCGCCGGGGCGACCAGGGGGTCGCTCGCGGCTGGCGGGTCGGTGCTGGCCGCGGCCACCAGGCGCTGGCCGTTCGCGACCGGCGTCGCCAGCGGCGGCGCGGGAATCGGCTGGCGCATGCCCTGCTGCTGCATCCGCCGCAGCTCGCGGATCGCGAAGTCGCGCGCCGCCCCGGACGGCTGGGTGGCGATGTAATTTTCGAGCTGCACCCGCCGGTCCTGCTGCAACAACTGACTGGTGGTCCACAACACGCTCTGCTTCATCATCGGCACGTCGACGTCGAAGAAGACGCCGTAGCCATGGAGGTCAAAGCCACGCGTGCGTCCGGTGTCGGTCACAAACAGGCTGCCCGGCTCGCTGGCGCGCATCTGCAGCGCGAGCTTGTCGGCGCCGGCCTTGACCGCCATCGTGAGCACCGCTTCCAGCGTCTTGATGTCGCCGCGGCGATCGCTCGCCAGGGCGGGCGTCTGCGGAGCGGCGCCCGCCGCCCGCGGCGCGTCCTGCGCCTGGGCCGTCGCACCTGCGGCTGCGAACACGATCGCGGCCATCCACGTTGCCTTCACGATGTCACCTCTGTTGCTGCGCACGGTCGCGTGCTCATTTCTGTTTCGCCGACGTGAGAATGAAGTTCGTCAGGTCGCGATGCGATGCCGCTTCCGCGGTGACGGTCGCGTCGATGCGGCCGAGCCCCTGCTGGATGCGCGAGAGATCCGCCACGCGCTGGGCGTCGACATCGCGCAACACCTGCGCGATGCGGAAGGCCAGCTCGCCCTTCTGGCGGCTTTCGCTCTGGGTGACGAGTTCGCGCACGCGCCGGATGATCTCGGCGTCGGCGGCGCGCGCGGTCAGCGTCGAGGCCTGCCGGACGCCGCTCGCGCGCGACGAGGATTCGAGGGCGCTCAGACGCCGTTCGAGCTCGGCGACGAAGGCGGCATCGGCCGGCGTGGCCGCGGACGGCGTGGCCGCGGACGGCGACGACGACGCGAGGCGGACATCCTGGGCTGGCGCGGCCGCGGTCGTCCTGGCCGCCGTGGTCCCGCCCACGCTCGCGCCCGTTGCGCCCGCTGCCGCCGGACTGGTCCCGCCGAAGCTCCCGGAGGATCCAGCGGGAGCGCCGGCCGACCACCCCGTGCGAACCGTCACGCCGTCGGGCCCGCGGTGCACTTCGACACGCGCCACCGCCGACGCAGCCGCCAGGACCAGCACGGCCGCGGCGGCAAGACCGGCGGCGGGGGTGTACCACGCGCGCCACGACAGCACCGGGGTGCGCAGCACGTGGCCCGTCTGGCTGGCTCCCCGGACCACGCGGAAATCGAGATCCACGTGCGGCGGCGCCCAGCTCGCCAGATCGACGCGCACGGCGCCGAGCGCCTTCAGCTCGTCATGGCACGCCGCGCACTCCTGCAGGTGCGTTTCGAAGGCGACGCGGTCGGCGCCCGAGAGGTCGTCATAGAGATAGGCAAGGAGAGCGTCTTTTTCACACATGACTTTTTCTAACTGCCGGGTTCGCAAAACCCGGTTTCGCAATGCCCGTGCGCTCGAGCTGCCGCCGCAGCACGCTCAGGCCCTGATAGAGGCGCGTCTTCACGGTGCTCAGCGGACAGTCCTGCAGGTCCGCGATCTCCTGGAAGGTGAGTCCGTGGTACTCCTTCAGCAGGATCGCGGTCCGCTGCTCCTCGGGCAGGTCCGCCATGACCCGCGCCACCGCGGCGCTGATTTCCTTCCGCGCGACCAGGTCTTCGATCGATTCGCTCGGCGTCGACTCGGAGGCGAGCTCGATCAGATCCACGCCTTCGGGCGCCTGGGCGATCGGCTGGCGGCGCTCACGCCGGATCCAGTCGCGGCACAGGTTCAACGTGATGCGGTAGATCCAGGAGGAGAACTTCGCCTCGCCCTTGAATCCCCCCAGGGCGCGGTAAGCGCGCAGAAAGGTTTCCTGGCAGACGTCGCGCGCCTCTTCCTCACGTCCGATGGTCCGATACGCCAGGGCGTAGATCGGCCGCTCCCAGCGCAGGACGAGCTGGTTGAAGCTTTCAAGGTCGCCGGTCCGGGACCGGGCCACCAGTTCTTCGTCTGTCGACGCCTTCGCGACGGGCCTCACGTTACTGGTTGGTTAGACTTGGGCGTTGGGCTTTTGGCTTTGGGCTTTTGGACGGCTCCGGGCGACAGCCACCTAAAGCCAGAAGCCCAACGCCTAAAGCCCGTAAAATACCGCTGTCCATGATTTTAGACCCTTCCGCCGACCGCGGACGGCTCGAACGGGAGGTCCGCGCCCACAAGCGGCTGCGGGAGCTCCTGCTGCTGTTTTCGCGTGGAGTCTCGTCCAGACTGGGGCTCAACGCCGCCCTCCAGACCTTGACCCCGGAAATCCGGGACATCCTGAGCGCCGGATCGGTCGAGATCTGGCTGCACGACCGCAGGAACCGTCAGCTCATCCTCTCGGCCTCGTCCGAAGGCGAGCCTGTCGGCACGCGCGCCCAGATCGACGACACCTCGCATTATGCGTCCGGCGGGCTCCGGCTCGAACGCCCCAAGCTCCGCGGCCCACGGCTGGTGGCGCCGCTCCGGGGCTGGCGCCGCGCGCTGGGCACGCTGGTCATCGGTCGCGACCCCGCCAACCCGAAGGGGCTCACCTTCGACGACGAGGAGTTCCTCGAGTTCGGGGGCGAGCTGTCCCGTCAGCTCTCGGTGGGGATCGAGAACGTCCAGTTGCTGGACGATATCCTCCGGCAGCGGCGGCTGCTCGAAGACACGTTCAATTCGCTCGTGGATCTCGTCGCCGTGATGGACAACGAGCTCCGGATTGTTCAGACCAACGAGGCGTTTGCCGCCCGCGTGGGCCTGAAGCGCGCCGACATCATGCGACGGCCGCTGAAGGAGCTGGTCGGGCCCGACACGCTGGCCTACGTCGAGGCGGCCGACACCTGGCAGGGGATCGTCCCGGCGGTGCAGCGCCGAGTGGACGACCAGGAGCTCGACGGCACGTTCCTGCTGACCGCCACCCCGCTGACGAGCGCCGACGGGCACACGCTGGGGCGCGTGCTGGTGGCGAGGGACATCACGCGGCAGACGCGCCTCGAGGCCGAGCGCGGGGCGCTGCGCGAGCGCCTGACACAGTCCGAGAAGCTGGCGTCGCTCGGCCAGTTCGTCGCCGGCATCGCCCACGAGATGAACAATCCGCTGCAGGGGGTGCTCGGCCATCTCGAGCTGCTGATGGACCTCACCCCGGCGGCGAAACCGGTGAAGAAGGAGCTGAAGCAGATCTTCCAGGAGGCGGATCGCGCCGCGAAGATCGTGCGCAACCTGCTGGTGTTCACCGGCTCGCACCGGATCGCGCGGCAGAAGATGCAGGTCGACCGCGTCCTGACGCGCGCCATCGCGAGCCGCAAAGCCGCGCTGAGCCAGGCGGACGTCAGGATCGTGCGCAAGCAGGGAGAGAAACTCCCGGCGATCCTCTGCGATCCGGCCCACCTGCAGCAGGCGTTCCTCAACATCCTGATCAACGCCGAGCACGCGATCGCGGCAGGGGGCGCGGCGCGCCGTATCGAGGTGACCACCGGCGTGCGGCAGCCGACCAAGCACGTCACGGTGACCATCCGCGACTGGGGACCGGGCATCGCGGCGGAGGTGCTGCCGCGCATTTTCGACCCGTTTTTCACGACCAAGGATGTCGGCCAGGGGACCGGGCTCGGACTGGCCATCACCTACGGCATCGTCCAGGAGCATGGCGGCACGATCACCGCCAGCAACGCCAAGGAGGGCGGCGCCATCTTCCAGATCGAGCTTCCGGCGGCCTCTGGTGATAAAGTGGACGCAGGCTCCGCCGCATCATGATCGACGAAAGCTTCCTCACCACGGAGGAGGTCCTGGAGTACCTCCAGGTCAACCTCCGCACCGTCTACCGCCTGATCAAGGCGGGCAAAATCCCTGCGGTCCGGGTCGGCCGGCAGTGGCGGTTCCGGAAGCGCGACATCGACGCCTGGCTCGAAACGCAGCGGCCGCGCGGTTCACGCGGGGCACAGGCGCCGGCGCCGCGGCCGTCGCTGGCCGCATCGGGCGGGCGCGCGCGCGTGCTGGTGGTGGACGACGAGGCGACCATTCGCGACCTGCTGTCGAAGACGCTGGCGCTGGCGGAGTACGACGTCGATCTCGCGCCCGACGGACGCACCGCGCTCGAGCGGTTGCGGATGATTCCCTACGACCTGCTGATCACCGACCTGAAGATGCCGGGGGTCGACGGGCTGACGGTCATCCGCGAGGCACGCCGGCTCAAGGCCGATCTCCCCGTCATCATCATCACCGGCTTCTCGAACGAGGCGAGCGCGATCGAGGCGGTCAACCTCGGCGTCTCCGGCTACTTGACCAAGCCGTTCCGCGTTCCGCGCGTGCTCGCCGCCGCCTCGAAGGCGCTCGGCGAATAGTTCGCAGTTCCGCCGTTCACCGTTCACGGCTCGGTTCCTCGAACCCACCGGTACACTGTGGACGGTACACTGTTGACTGTTCCGACGTGATTCAACTTTCCTCCCTCTCGAAACGTTTCGGCGACCGCGTGCTGCTCGATGCCGTCACCTGGCAGATCGACGATCGCGAGCGCGTCGGCCTGAGCGGGCCCAATGGCGCAGGCAAGACCACGCTGCTGAAAATGCTGGCGGGGATCGACGAGCCCGACGGCGGAACCGTCGTCAAGCCGTCCGGTTTGACGATCGGCTACCTGCCGCAGGACGGACTGGCCTACAGCGGACGGACGTTGCGCGAAGAGGCCAGCCTCGCGTTCAAGCCCCTGCTCGACATGAAGGCCGAGATCGCCTCGCTGGAGGACCGTCTCGGCGACGAGCAGTCGTCGCACGAAGCGCACGAGGCGATGCTCAGCCGCTACTCCGAGCTGCAGGACGAGTTCCGCCGCAGCGAGGGCTACACCATCGAGCTGAAGGTCACGGCGGTGCTGCGCGGCCTCGGCTTCTCCGACGACGATCTCGAAAAACGGACCGAAACCTTCTCGGGCGGCTGGCAGATGCGAATCGCGCTGGCGCGGCTGCTACTCGGACGGCCCGGGCTGCTGCTGCTCGACGAGCCCACCAACCACCTCGATCTCGACGCGCGCAACTGGCTCGAGGAATATCTGTCGGCGTATCCGCACGCCGTCATCCTGGTGTCGCACGACCGTTTCTTCCTCGACGCGGTGGTCACCAAGATCACCGAGATCGGGATGCGCACGCTCACCGACTACGTCGGCAACTACTCCGCCTACATCAGGGAGCGCGAGGCGCGGATGGAGCGGCTCCGCCAGCAGAAGCGCGACCAGGACGACGAGCTCGAGCGCATCCAGGCGTTCATCAACCGCTTCCGCTACCAGGCGACCAAGGCGTCGCAGGTGCAGAGCCGGATCAAGATGCTCGACAAGATCGTCCGCATCGAGGTCCCGCCCGAACGCAAGAGGGTGCGGTTCCACTTTCCGCCGACGCAGAAGAGCGGGCGGATGGTGATGGAGATGAAGCACGTCGGCAAGGCTTACGGGGCGATGCGCGTCTTCAACGACGTCAACCTGCACATCGAGCGCGGCGACCGTATTGCGCTCATCGGACCCAACGGCGTCGGCAAGTCCACCCTGATGCGCATGCTGTCGGGCGTCGAATCGCCCGATACCGGCGAGCGCGTCGAAGGGCACCAGATGGTGATGCAGTACTTCGCCCAGGATGAAGCGGCCAGGCTGGATCCGGGACGGACCGTCTACCAGACGCTCGCCGGAGACTCTCCGATCGGGATGGTGCCGCACATCCGGACGATCCTCGGCGGCTTCCTGTTTTCAGGGGACGACATCGAGAAGCCGGTGCGCGTGCTGTCGGGCGGCGAGCGCACCCGGCTGGCGGTCGCGCGCATGCTGCTGCGCCCCGCCAACACCTTGCTGCTCGACGAGCCGACCAACCATCTCGACCTCGACTCGAAAGACGTCCTGCTCGAGGCTCTCGAGGACTTCGGGGGCACCCTGATTTTCGTCTCGCACGACCGCTACTTCGTCGACCAGCTGGCGACCAAGGTGATCGAGATCGGCCACGGCGACGCCTCGGTCTACCCGGGCAACTACGAAGAGTTTCTGTGGAGTAAGAAGAACCGCGCGGCCGCGCCCGCGTCCGCCGGCCCCCCCGCGGCCCGGGGGGGCAGGTCTGGGTCCCCGCCCGACCCCGGGGTCAGGTCCGCGATCCGCCCTCCACACGGGACAGCCGCAGCCGGAAAAGCGGGGAACCCAGATCCGCCCCCGGGCAAGGGGCGAAGTTCGGACCTGACCCCTGGGAAGGGACGCAACGCGGACCTGCCCCCGAAGGCGGCGCCAGTGTCCTACGATGCCAAGAAGCAGCAGGACGCCGAGGCGCGGCGCGTCAAGAAGGACGCGGAAGCCAGGCAACGGCGAATCCAGGAGCTCGAGGCCCGCATCGCGAAAACCGAGAAGGCGATCAAGGAGGTCGAGTTGCTCATGGCGGCACCGGGCTTCTACGAAAACCACGAAACCGCCAAGCCCGTCGTCGACCGCCACCAGGCTCTGATGTGGGAGGTGGGGGACCTGATGAACAAGTGGGAGGCAATGCAAACGCAGACAGAAGTGTAATTTTTTACCCGTTTTGTCGGGTCCACACCCCGCACACGCCGCCGATCCCCCCGATTACCGACGGTTTTCGCGTACCTCTGCAGGGCACATCCTTTGCCCCCTGAACCTTATTACAATGTTGTCATCCGACATGGCAGCCAAGCCCGTTCGCCCGACGAGGAGCCGAAAGCTCCGCACCAGGAAGCCAGCCAGGACCCCGGCGCCCAAAGCGGATCCGGGCGTGGTGCCGGATGGCTTTTACAAGGACATGGTGTGGAACCTGCGGAACGGCGTCGTGGCGATTACCCGCGACGGCCGGCTCGCGGTCATGAACGAGATTGCCTACCGGGTGCTCGGACTGAAGCCCCGCGCGAAGGACATCGGACGCCATTTCGCTGACATCCTGAAGGACGTCCCCGACGTCTGCCGGGTCGTGGCGGGCGCTTTCGAGCTGTCGCACCTGCCCAACCGCGCCGAGCTGCGACTGAAGAACACCGGAAAAGTCATCGGCTACACGCTGTCGCACGTCAAGGACACGCGCGGCCGCGACGTCGGCGCGACCCTCTTCTTCAAGGACCTTACGCGCGTCGAGCAGCTCGAGGAGCGGGAGCGGCTGCGCGACCGGCTGGCCGCGCTCGGCGAGATGGCCGCCGCCATCGCCCACGAGGTCAAGAATCCGCTCGCCGGCATCGAGGTGATGGCCGGGTTGCTGAAGCGGCAGCTGACGGAATCACCCGACGCGCAGAGCATCCTCGCCGACATCATCAAGGAAGCGAAGATGGCGAACGTCATCGTGCAGGAGGTGCTCGCCTTCGTGCGTCCTATCCGCCTGCAGGTCGAGGACATCGCCGTCGCCGACGTCATCCGCGATGCCATGACCATGGCGGAGAGCCATGCGTCGCTCAAGGGCGAGGTCGAGGTCCGCGTCGATCTGCCGGAGGCGCTCCGTTCGATACAGGGAGATCCGCACCAGCTCCGACAGATTTTCATCAACCTGCTGACCAACGCCTTCGAGGCGATGGGCGGCGCCGGGATCGTCGAGCTCTCGGCGGTGGCGGTGGACGGCGACGAAGAGCCGGGACCGGCCGACGCCACCGGACCGACGATCCTCATCACGATCTCGGACAACGGCCCGGGCATCCGCCCCGAAGTGATGGATCGCATCTTCAGTCCGTTCTTCACGACCAAGCCGCAGGGCTCCGGCCTGGGGCTGGCGATCGTCCGCAAGATCGTCGACGCGCACGACGGACGGATCGACGTCGGCGAGCGCGCCGGCGGCGGCACGGTGTTCCGGGTGTCGCTGCCGGTTCGCAGTCAGCATCAGCTGTTCGGATAGCGGTCAGTGGTTGGTGGTGGGTAGTTCTAGTTCGTAGCGCAGGCCTTCAAGGCCTGCATCGAAAGGTTTTATGGGACGGATTCTTGTGGCCGACGATCACGACTCGCTTCGCCGCGGCATCATCCGCGCGCTGACGGACGCCAAGCACGAGGTGGACGAGGCGCCGAACGGCAACGTGGCGATCGAGAAGCTCCACGAGGGGCAGTACGACGTCATCTTGAGCGATCTCAAGATGGGCGGCAGCGACGGCATGGACGTGCTGCGCACCGCGAAGTCGCTGCACCCGACGAGCGCCGTCATCCTGATGACGGCGTTCGGATCGGTCCACACCGCCGTCGAGGCGATGAAGATCGGCGCCTTCGACTACGTCCAGAAGCCGTTCGAGATCGAGGAGATGGAGCTCAAGGTCGAGAAGGCCCTCGAGCACCGCCGCCTCAAGCACGAGATCGAGTACCTGCGCCACACGCAGCAGGACATCTACGACTTCGACCGCATCGTCGGGGCCAGCGGCGCCTTGCAGTCGGTGCTGACGGTAGTGAAGAAGGTGGCCAAGAGCAACACCACGTGCCTCATCCGCGGTGAGACGGGCACCGGCAAGGAGCTGATCGCCGGTGCGGTGCATCACAACTCGCTGCGCGCGACGCGGAACTTCGTCAAGGTGAACTGCGCGGCGCTGCAAGAGAACCTGCTCGAATCGGAACTGTTCGGGCACGAAAAAGGGGCGTTCACCGGCGCCGACAAGCAGCGCATCGGCCGCTTCGAGCAGGCGGACGGCGGCACGCTGTTCCTCGACGAAGTCGGCGACATGAGCGCCAATACGCAGGCCAAAATCCTGCGCGTCCTGCAGGAGCACGAATTCGAGCGCCTCGGCGGCACCCGCACGCTGCGCACCGACGTCCGGGTGATCGCGGCGACCAACCGCAACCTGCCGCAGATGGTGGCGAACGGCCAGTTCCGTGAGGATCTCTACTACCGCCTGAACGTGGTGTCGATCGAGATGCCGCCCCTGCGTGAGCGGAAAGACGACGTGGGGCAGCTGGCGATGTTCTTCCTGCGCCGCTTCGCCGGCGAGCTGAAGAAGCGGGTCGACGGCCTGTCGCCCGACGCGCTGAAGCTGCTGATGCGCTACAACTGGCCGGGCAACATCCGCGAGTTGGAAAACTCCATCGAACGCGCCGTGTTGATGTCGGACGGGTCGCAGGTCACGAGCACCGACCTCCGCCTCGGCGAGTTGACCACGTCCACCTCGTCGAGCGACGGCAGCCCCGTCGTGAAGATCCCGCCGACCGGGATCGCGCTCGAGGAGATCGAGCGCCAGGCGCTGATCGAGGCGCTGAAGATGTCGAACTGGGTGCAGAAGGACGCCGCGGAGCTCCTGAGCATCAGCCCGCGCGTGATGAACTACAAGATCAAGACGCTCGCGATCGAATACCCGCGCGGCCGGCGGATTGTCGAAGTGGCGTGATCGAGGGTCCGCCTTCAGGCGGCGGTCAGGCCTTGGGATGCGCCTTGCGGTAGGTTTCGATCAGCTGCGCGGCGTTGACGTGGGTGTAGCGCTGCGTGGTGCTGAGCCGGGCGTGGCCGAGCAGTTCCTGGATGGCGCGCAGATCGGCGCCGGCTTCCAAGAGGTGGGTCGCGAACGAGTGCCGCAGGGCGTGCGGGCTGATGCCGTCGCGCGCGCTGTAGCGCCGCACCAGTTTATCGACGCTTCTGGTCGACAGCCGTCCGCCCTGGTAATTGAGGAACAGCGGTTCCCGGCTGCGCCGCGCGGACCTGGGGTCTGACCCCGCGGCGGCGCGTCGGGGGCGGATCGGGGTCTGACCCCGTTGGCGCGGATCTTGTGCCACGGGGCGCAGAAACTGCTCACGATCCGGCAGCCACGCGCGAATCGCGCCGGCAGCGGGCGTGTTGAACGGCACGATGCGCTCCTTCCGCCCCTTGCCCAGCACCCGCACCACCCGCCCCGACAGGTTCACGTCCTCCAGGTCCAGGCCTACCAGCTCGCTGAGGCGGAGACCAGAGGCGTAGAACAGCTCGAGGATCGCCTGGTCGCGGCGGCCAAGCGGGCCTGACGTGTCCGGGGCGTCGAGCATCGCCGTCATCTCGGCGACCGCCAGGTGATTCGGTATCCGCTGCTCGCGCTTCGGCGTGCCGACCAGCGCGGCGGGATCTCCTTCGAGAATGCCCTCGCGGCGCAAGTAGCGGCCGAAGGCGCGAATCGCGGAGAGCTTGCGCGCCGCGGACGCCTTGGAATTGCCCCGCTTGTTGAGATCGCCGATGAACCCGCGCGCCCCCAGGTGATCGAGATGGGCGGGCGTCAGTTCCGAGACCCGCCGGCTGACGTGGGTCGCGAGGAAGGCGAGGTACTGCGTGAGATCGCTCTGGTAGGCGCGGACGGTGTGCGACGAGGCGTTCTCGTTCAGCCTGAGGTGTGCGAGAAATGCCTTGAGATGGTCACGCATGTTGGTGGTGTCCGGCAGACCTGAAGATCAGCCGCTATGGCTGTCCGGCGCCCGTCACGCAGGCGTTCAGCCCTGCTTCCCAGCGCGCGAGGTCCTCGAGCGCGCGCGCGGAAATCGCCGTGTTGCGTTCCTGCTTCCCCTTGATCCGCGCCTCGAGCGGCGGGATCAACCCGAACGAAATGTTCGACGGCACGTAATGTTTCGGATCGGCGTGCGACGCGTAATAGGCCAAGGCGCCCAGAGCGGTCGTCCGGGGAGGGGCCGACACCGGCTCGCCGAGGATGAGCGCGGCCGCGTTCCGTCCGGCAATCAGGCCCGAGGCGGCGGACTCCACGTATCCCTCCACGCCCGACATCTGTCCGGCGAAGAAGAGGTCCGGACGCATCCGTGTTTGCCAGGTCTCATGCAGCACGGTTGGCGAGTTCACGTAGGTGTTGCGGTGAATCATCCCGAACCGCACGAACTCGGCATGCTCGAGCCCCGGGATCATTGTCAGCACGCGCGCCTGCTCTCCCCACTTCATCTGGGTCTGGAAGCCGACCAGGCTGAAGTGATCGCCGGCGATGTTATCCTGCCGCAACTGGACGATGGCGTAGGCGTCGCGCCCGGTGCGCGGATCGGGGAGGCCGACCGGCTTCATCGGACCGAAGCGAAGCGTGTCCACCCCGCGGGACGCCATCACCTCGATGGGCAGGCATCCCTCGAAGAAGGTGGCCTTGTCGAACTCGTGCAGCGGCGCTTTTTCCGCCGCCATCAACGCGTCGTAGAACCGCTGGTACTCGTCGCGAGTGAAGGGGCAATTCAGGTAATCCCCTTCCCCATCGTCGACGCCGCAGGCCTGCGCCTTGGGCGGCGCAGGCAGGCCAGAGGGTTCGGAGCGCAGGCTGCGACCCCAGCGCGACGCGCGGAACACCTTCGAACGATCGATCGACTCCGAGAGGACGATGGGACTGATGGCGTCGTAAAAATACAGATGCTTCGCGCCGACCAGCGCCGCGACGTCGGCCGACAGCGCGTCGGAGGTCAGCGGTCCGGTCGCGATGATGACCGGCCCGTCCGCTCCGGACGGGATCGACGCCACCTCTCCACGCCGGATGCTGATCAACGGATGCGAGGCAATCGCCTCGGTCACACGCGAGGAGAAGACGTCCCGGTCGACCGCCAGCGCAGCCCCCGCGGGCACCCGCGCCTCGTCGGCCGCGCGCATGATGATCGATCCGAGCCGGCGCATCTCCTCTTTCAGGAGGCCCACCGCGTTATCGAGCTTGTCGCCGCGGAAGGAGTTCGAGCACACCAGCTCGGCCAAGCCGTCGGTCTTGTGGACCGGGGTGGGCTTGACCGGGCGCATCTCGTGCAGCACGACGGAGACGCCGCGCGAGGCCGCCTGCCAGGCGGCTTCGGAGCCTGCGAGTCCGCCGCCGACGATGGTTACGGTTTTCATCACTCAGTTCACCACCACCATGTCCACACGACCCACAACGTCTGTGTCGTGTTCCGCTTGAAGGCGGACGCCACGAGAATGGCGACGCTCCCTTCTGATCTTAGTGGACTTCGTGTTTCAGCCGTCGGGTGTCGTCGAGGTCGCCGGACGTCAGGTCATCGCCGTCCCGCAAGGGCGTAGCGGCCACCGGGCACTCTGACGACGAGTCCCCTCATCTCCCATTCGGTCAGCCGGGCCAGCAGTTTCGAACCCGGCACGCCCAACGCGGCCGACATCTCGTCGAGGTTGTACACTTCGCCGGCTGACAACCTGGCCAGTAGAGGGTCGGCTGGGAGTGAGTGGGATGAAAGGCCGGGCCCGGTCGCTGACCGCAGGGCAGGCCAGCCGAGCTCCTCCAGGATATCGTCCGCGGTCTCGACCACCTTCGCGCCGTCCTTGAGGAGGGCGTGCGAGCCGCGGTTGCGGCCGCCGAGCACACTGCCCGGCACCGCCATCACGTCGCGGTTCTGGTCGAGGGCGCACCGCGCGGTGATCAGGGATCCGCTTTTTTCATTCGCTTCGACCACGACCACCGCCAGCGAGATGCCGCTGATGAGGCGATTGCGCTGAGGAAAATGCTCCGGCAGCGGCGGGGCGCCGGGTCCGAGTTCGCTCACCACTGCGCCATCGATGCACAGGCTCGCCGCCAGCTCGCGGTGTTCCGGCGGATAAATGAGGTCAGGACCGGAACCCAGCACCGCCACGCTGGCGCCGCCGGCCGCGAGGCAGCCGCGGTGGGCCGCGCCGTCGGCGCCCCGCGCCAGGCCCGAGACCACCAGCATGCGACGCTCGGCCAGTTCCCCGGCGAGTCGTGAAGCCACTTCGAGCGCGTACGGCGTCGCTGCACGGGAACCGACGATCGCCACCGCAGGCCGGGCCAGCACGGCCGTCACGCCGCGCACCCACAACACCGGGGGTGGGTCGCTGATGGTTCTCAACAGCGGCGGGTAGCGCTCGTCGTCCCATCGGACCGGCTCGATGCCCGCGTCCCGGGCCGCCTGCAGGAGACGCGCGGCGTCTTCCCGGGCTTTCGCGGCGACGGACGACGGATCGGACCGCGGCGCGCAGGCGGCAATCACGTCTTCGACCGTGGTGCCGCCGCCACCGGATGCTTCCCGGAGTGCCTTGAACACGGCGGCCGCGCGAATGCGCGCGATGCCGGGAAGGACTGAAATCGCAACAACGCTTGGGAGGTCCATGACCGCTTTCCTCGCCGGAAAGCCGCCGCGGCAGGAGGGGGCCCTGACAAAGGGCCGTGCCCACCACTGCCCCGCGGCAGCGACAGTGCCCGACCCCTCTGTCCTTATTATAGGGCCGGTGTCCACGTGGGTCACACGTCCAGTTACGCGTCTCGTCAGGGATTTACGAAAACAGGCGAATTTCGAGGGGGCGGGCGCCCTCGGGCCTGATCGATTGGCGGTACGTCCGTTGCTGTGCGTCTGTGCTATTGTGGCCCTTCATCCCATGCGCCGACTGATGAGCTTCTCAGTCGTGATTTTCCTGGCTGCCACCGCGGTGGCGCACGCCCAGGACCGGAACAAATCCAAAGAACAGACCGCGTTCGGCATCAAGGTCGCTCAGAACCAGCTCTGGAACGAGGCGCTCTACCGCTGGCAGAAGGCG
>JBKJRJ010000394.1:0-2854 GCA_046594705.1 Vicinamibacterales bacterium | reverse complement strand
CCGATCGCTCGAGCAGTGGCTGAGCGCCGCGATTGACGGCGCCGGGATCCGGCTCGCGCCGCTGTCACGGGATGTGGCCGTCGATGCCGGGCTCCTGCCGCGCACCCTGGTCGCTGATCCGATGGACCGGCTGCTCGTGGCGACGGCGCGTCAGGCTGACGCGACTCTCGTGACGGCCGACGCGAAGATTCTGGAGTACGCGGCGGCGAGCGCCAATTTCACCACCCACAACGCCGCCCGCTAGGGGTGATTTCGAGCTTAGCAGTCCCGCTCTGCGGCAGCCGAACGGTTCACTGCGAACTGTCGACTACTCGACTCGGTAATTCGGCGCTTCCTTCGTGATGATCACGTCATGGACGTGGCCTTCGCGGAGGCCTGCGGGACTGACGCGGATCATCTTGGCGTCGCGCTGGAGGGCCGGGATGGTGGCGCAGCCGGTATAACCCATGCCGGCGCGCAGCCCGCCCATCAGCTGGTGGACCATCGCGGCCACCGAACCCTTGTGGGCGACCCGCCCTTCAATCCCCTCCGGCACCAGCTTCTCGCCGTCCTCGGGGTTGGCCTCGAGATCGAATTCGTCCTGGAAATAGCGGTCGCGGCTGCCGGCGCGCATCGCGCCCAGCGAGCCCATGCCGCGGTACTCCTTGAAGCTGCGGCCCTGAAACAGAATCAGCTCGCCCGGGCTCTCGTCGGTGCCGGCGAACAGGCTGCCGATCATGACGGCGTTGGCGCCCACCGCGATCGCCTTGGTGATATCGCCCGAATAGCGGATGCCGCCGTCGGCGATGATCGGCACGCGGTGCGGCGCCGCCGCCCGCGCGCATTCAGCGATCGCGGTGATCATCGGCACGCCGATGCCCGCCACCACGCGGGTGGTGCAGATCGAGCCGGCGCCAATCCCGACCTTGACCGCATCGACGCCGCGCTCGATCAGCGCCTCGGTGGCTTCACCGGTGGCCACGTTCCCCGCGATCAAGTCCACCTTCGGGAATCGCCGGCGCAACTGGTGCACCATGTCGAGCACGCCCTGCGAATGGCCATGCGCGGTGTCGACGACCAGGACGTCGACGTTGGCGGCCACCAGCGCCTCGGCGCGTGCGACGGTGTCCTTCGCGACGCCGACCGCGGCGCCCACCCGGAGCCGGCCCAGGCTGTCCTTGCACGCGTTGGGATACTTGATCGCCTTCTGGATGTCCTTGACGGTGATCAGGCCCTTCAGCCGGTACTGGTCGTCGACCACCAGCAGCTTCTCGACCTTGTGGCGGTGCAGGATGTCGCGCGCGGCGTCGAGCGTCGTGCCCACCGGCACGGTGAAGAGTGGCTCGCGCGTCATGATGTCGGAGATCGGGCGGTCCAGGCTGGACTCGAAGCGAAGGTCGCGGTTGGTCAGGATGCCGACCAGCCGCCCCTCCTTGCTCCCGTCCTGCGTGATCGGCACGCCGGAAATCCGATACTTCTTCATCAGCTCGAGCGCTTCGAAGATCCGGTTGGTGGGGGAGAGCGTGATCGGGTTGACGATCATCCCGCTCTCGGATCGCTTGACGCGGTCCACCTCGGAGGCCTGTTCCTCCACGGTCAGGTTCTTGTGGATGACGCCCATGCCCCCCTGCTGCGCCATGGCGATGGCGAGCCGGGATTCCGTGACGGTGTCCATCGCCGCGCTGGCGACGGGCACATGAAGACGAATGTTCCGGGTGAAGTAGGAGGAGACGTCCACCGCGCTCGGCAGCACGGCCGAGTGACGCGGCACCAGCAGCACGTCGTCGAACGTAAGAGCCGTGGTCAGGCCCACAGAAATCTGGTCGGCGTTCAGGATATCGGTGCGGGTTTCCATGGGTTGGCTGTCTACCTTCTACCTTGCCTGCTACCCTACGCGTTGGCCCCGTGGCATTTCTTGTATTTCCTGCCGCTCCCGCAGGGGCAGGGATCGTTGCGGCCGACCTTCGGTTCGTCGCGCTTCACCTGGCGGATGGCGTCGTCGCCGCCGGTGCGCGCGGGGCGCGGGGCTTCGTGCCCGGCCGGCGCCTGGCCGTCAGCGTGGCCCCGGATGGCGCCAAACGGTGACGAGGCCTGCGCGGACGGCGAATTGAGCGTCATCGGCGCGGGCTTGCGCGGCGCCGGACGGGGCGCCGGGACGACCGGGCCATCGGGTCCGTCGCCCATCATCGGCATCAGGCGCCACAGGTAGCGGATCATTTCCTCTTCGACGCGGTCGCGCATGGCGGAGAACAACGCGAAGCTTTCCTTCTTGTATTCGACCAGCGGGTCGCGCTGCCCGTAGCCGCGCAGCCCGATGCCTTCCTTCAGGTGGTCGAGGCTGTAGAGGTGATCCTTCCACTGCGAGTCGGCGATCTGCAGCATGATGTCGCGCTCGACTTTGTGCAGGATCGACGGGTCGGGGAGCAGGGCCTCCTTCTTCTCGTACTTGTCGAGCGCCACCTTCCAGATCGCGTCGATCATCTGTTCCGAGGTCAGGCCGTCGAAATCGAGCGCCTCGCGCTCGTCGTCCTCGAAGCCGTAGATCTCAGAGACCGCGTTGGTCAGGGCCTCGAGATCCCAGTCCTCAGGATCCGTGCTCTCGGGAGCGTAGGTGTTGACGGTCCGCTCGACCAGCTCCTCGGCGAGCGTCATCAGGTAGCCGCGGGTGTCGACGAGCTCCTCCTCCGTGATGTGGATCTGCCCCTCGAGCAGCTCCCGGCGCAGCGCGTAGATGCTCTCGCGCTGCTTGTTCATCACATCGTCGTACTCGAGGAGGTGCTTGCGGACGGAGAAGTTCTGCGCCTCGACCTGCTTCTGGGCGCGTTCGATCGCCTTGGTCACCATCTTGTGCTCGATCGGGACGCCATCCTCCATG
>JBKJRJ010000323.1:0-4746 GCA_046594705.1 Vicinamibacterales bacterium | reverse complement strand
CGGCGCCAGCGGCATGAACAGCGTCGGCGGATTCGGCTGGGGCGGCGCCTACGGCACGACCTATCGCGTCGATCCGGCGGAACGGCTGGTCACCGTGTTGATGATCCAGCTGATGCCAAACCGCAGTGACATCCAGGAGGTGTTTCCGGCACTGGTCTACCAGGCGCTGACGGAGCCGATGCCCGCGCGGATCCGCTGATTCTCCGCCGCCAGCGTCCGGTCACCGACCGCGGCGGCGTCAGCGCCGGGCAGCTGCGACAGGGTGGCGCCCCACCCCTGTCGTGCCGTCAACTACGTGAGTGGCTTGATCTCCCAGCCCTTGCGGTAGCCGGGCCGGACGAACTTGTTGGCGTCACGGTTGTTCGTGAATTCCATCTTCTTCGGGTCCCACAGCAGCTTGCCCTCGACGCGCGCCGCCACGGCGCCGATTACCATCCATTCGGTGTACGGCCCCGCGATGCCGAAGTGGGAGCAGGCGGGCTCGCCGCCCTTGCACGCGCGCACCCAGTCGCGCTGATGGCCGGGAGATCGCGTCAACAGACGCGGCGGCAGCTTGTAGTCGGCCCAGCGGGAGCCCGGCAGCAGGCCGACGCTCTCGCCGCGGCCACCGGTGCCAAGGTAGCCCTTGCTGCCGACGAACACCGTGTTGTAGCCGCTGTTTGGCGCCTGCGGACCGCCGCGGCCTCCCCTTCCGCGTCCGGCCGGGTCGGCGCCTGCGGGTACCGGAGCACCGGGCGCCGCGCCCGCGGCGGGGGCCGCGCCTGCGCCGCGACCGCGCCCCCCGCCATCCCCGCCGCTTTCGATCTGCGGCCCTGTTCCCGCGATCGCCCGCATCGTGTCGATCGTCATCCCCGGTGGCGTGTAGATCTCGCCCGTGTCGGACCAGTAGACGGTGACCGGCGGCATGTTCTCGCGCGCCGCGAACTCCCACTTGATCACGAGCCCGCCTTTGGGGAAGGTGTGCGGACTCTGCCCGTCGCCCTTCTTGAGGCATTCCACACTGATCGGACTGCCAAGCCGCAGCGCCAGGTTGGCGGGCCCCAGCTGGTGGATGCCCCAGTCGCCGATCAGGCTGCTGCCGAAATCGTAGAAGCCGCGCCAGTTGAACGGCAGATAGAAGCCGAACTGCTCCTGGTTGTATTCCTTGCGATACGCCTCGTCGCCCGAGGTATAGGGGCGCATCGCCGCGCCGCCCAGCCACAAATCCCAGTCGAGCGTCTCAGGTATGCGTTCCGGCGCCGGCACCGTCTGCATCCCCTGGGGCCAACTCGCGCGGTTCCTGAACGAGTGCACTTCGGTCACGTCGCCGATCTCGCCGGACCAGATGATCTCGGCCGCGACGCGCGTCGCGTCGTGCGAGTAGCCCTGGTTGCCCATCTGGGTCGCGACCTTGTATTTCGCGGCCGCCTCGGTCAGGAGGCGCGCCTCCCACGGCGTCCGGGTCAAAGGTTTTTCGACATAGACGTGCTTGCCGAGTTGCATTGCCGCCAGCGCGACGTGGGTATGCATGTGATCGGGAATGACGACCGTGACCGCGTCGATGCCCTTTTCCTTGTCGAGCATCTGGCGATAGTCCCGGTACTTCGTCGCCTTGTCCCAGCGCTTGAACCCTTCCGCGCCGCGTGCCCAGTCCACGTCGGCGAGCGCGACCACGTTCTCCGATGCCAGGCTGCCGAGCACACTGGAGGCGCGGCCGCCGGCGCCGACGCCGGCGATGTTCATTTTTTCGTTCGGCGACTGGTAACCGAGGTACTTCAGCGAAGGGACGCTGCCGAACCCGGCGCGGGGGATCACCCCGGCCAGCAGCGTCCCGAAGAGAAAGTGGCGTCGAGACAAATGGGACATCTGGGATCCTCTGCGGTTCCTTCTCATGCAACCTGTCTGGCGATCGCCATTGAGAGTGTGGCGGCGGGCTACTGTCGCGGGCGCTCGTCTGCGATCCGAAACGTGAACCGTGTTCCGGCCGACGATGATGTCACGTCAAGCGTGCCCCCGTGGGTGCGCGCGATCTGCGCCGCAATGTAGAGACCGAGCCCGAGTCCGTGTGAATGTCCCTGGTCGGCGCCTCGAGCGAACGGCTGGAACAGCCGGGCCCGGGTTTCCGGATCGATCGGCCCCCCCTCGTTACTCACCGAGAGTTCGAGCCCCGAGTCGGCCCTGGCGTAGACCCGGACCGCGCCTCCCGGCCGCCCGTGGGTCAGCGCATTCGACAAGAGGTTGGAGACCAGCTGGCCAATGCGGGCGGGATCGCAGAGCACGGGCCGCGTGATGACGATGTCGGTGTCGATTTGCCGATCCGCCTGGGCGGTCCGCATCTCGGCGACGACATGGTCAAGCACGCCTTGGAGATCGGGTTCCTCGCGCAGGGTGACCGGCAGTCCGTCGCCCAGGCGGCTGCGCGCGAAGTCGAGCACATCGTCGATCAGCCTCGCCATCCGGGCGCCGCTGCGTTCGATCACCGCCACCAGGCGTGACACATCGCGGTCGAGACCGAGCTCCTGCAGGATGGTGGTGGCGGTCTGGACGGCCGACAGGGGATTGCGCAGATCGTGTCCAAGAACGGCGACGAACTGGTTCTGCAGGTCGGCGCGCTGGCGGGCTGTGGCGAGCGCCGCTTCGCTGGCCTCGAGCCGATCCTGCGAGTCGAGGTGCAGGCCGATCAGCTCCGCGAACAGCTGGAACATGCCGATGGTCTGGACGTTATTGACCCGCGCCGGCCGGGGATCGATCCCGCACAACGTGCCGAACAGCCGGCCGTCCGGAAGACGCAGCGGCACCGAGATGTAGCTCTGAAAGCCGTACTGCTTCGCGATGGGGTGGTCGCGGTACGTCTCGTCCGTCGCCACCTCGTCGATGGCCACCAGGCAGCCGGTCTGCCGGATCTCGTTGCAGAACGTGCTGGCGATGGGCAGCTCGCCCCCGGGTTGCAGGCCGAACCCGATCTCGTCTCGTACCGCGCAGGCGATCCAACGGTCCTCTGTCACCCGCGCGACGGCGGCGAAGCCCATCCCGGTCGTGCGGCATATCACATCCAGCACGCTGCGCACGACGTGGAGCCGGTTCACGGTGGCGACGTCGTTGGCGTAGGCGGGATGCACGTCAGCGGGTGGTCTACTGGCAGAGGTTGCGTCGGCCACGAGCCAATACTACACGGACGAACCTGACGTATGCGGAGTTTAGAACAGCCGAGCTGGTGACCGCCGAGACGCGATTAGGATTTCAGCGCTTCGCGGACCTTCCGTCCCAGGGCCTGCGACGTGAAGGGCTTGTGTAGGAAGGCAACGCCCGGATCGAGGACGCCGTGATGAACGATGGTCTCGTCGGTATAGCCGGACATGTAGATGACCTTGAGCGCGGGCCACCGCGCGAGCAAGCGCCTGGACAGGTCGGGGCCGCTGCCGCCTGGCATCACGACGTCCGTGAGCAGCACGTCGATGGCTGGGTTCTCCTCGAATAACTGGAACGCCTCGTCCGCGTTCTCCGCCACCAGCACGGTGAAGCCGTGACGCCGGAGCAGTTTCGTGGTCAACAGGCGAAGGCCATCCGCGTCTTCGACGAGCAGCACGGTCGCAGCCGCCGCCCGAATCCGGGACACCACCGGTGGCATCTCAACCACCTCCTCCGTCGCATCCGCTCGCGGGAAGTAGAGGGTGAACGACGTCCCCCTGCCGACCTCGCTGAAGAGATCGATGCTGCCCCCGCTCCGAACCACGATGCCGTGCACGGTGGCGAGCCCGAGGCCGGTGCCTCTGCCGGCCGGCTTGGTAGTAAAAAAGGGTTCGAACACGTGCGCCAGGACCTCGGGTGTCATGCCGGTTCCGGTGTCGGTCACGGTCAGCGCCGTATACGACCCAGGCACCACCGCGAGGTGCGCCCTGGCGTACTGCTGGTCGAGGATCACGCCGGTGACGTCGATCGTCAGGGTGCCGCCGGTCGGCATGGCATCGCGCGCGTTGACCGCGAGGTTGAGCACGACCTGCTCGATCTGGCCGCGATCGGCCTCGATCAGCGCGGGCTCCTCTCCCAGCCGCAGCACGACCTGCACGTCCTCCCTGATGAGCCGGGTCAGCATCGGCCGCATCTCGGCGAGAATAACGTTCAGATCGAGCCGCGCCGGCTCGATGATCTCCTTGCGGCTGAACGCCAACAGCTGGCGGGTGAGGGCGGCGGCGCTGAGGCCCGCCTTCTGAATCTCGGCCACGTCCGCGTGACGCCGCGGGTCGGACGCGAGATCGTCCAGCAGCAGCTCGCAATTGCCCAGGATCACCGTCAGCAGGTTGTTGAAGTCGTGGGCGATGCCCCCGGCCAGCTGACCGATGGCTTCCATTTTCTGCGCCTGCCGGTATTGTGTTTCCAGGGCCCGGCTCTCGGTAATGTCGGTCCCTGAGCTGAATGTGCCGACCACTTCGTCCGCGTCGTTCCGCTGTACGGTGTTGTGCCAGGCGATCAGCCGTTCGTCACCCGAGCTGGTGAGCACGGGGCTTTCGACGACCCACTGGTCTCCGACCGCCAACCTTTGCAGGCGCGCTCTCGCCGTGTCGCGAATGCGCGGCGGCAGGCAGCAGTCGATCCAGTCGCGTCCGAGCAATTCCTCGCACCGTATGCCGAGGAGCGCGCAGGCGTAGCGGTTCGCAACCGTGAATGTGCCGCAGCGGTGCGCGCAGGTCGTGCGAGACCGAGTAGCTGAACGCTTCCAGCTCCTTATTCAGGGCAGCCAGCTCCGCGGCGTGCGCCGCCTCCTGCTCG
>JBKJRJ010000515.1:0-8535 GCA_046594705.1 Vicinamibacterales bacterium | reverse complement strand
GCGCTCAGCAGCGAGGGGTCCTTGATCAGCACCTCGTTGGCCTTCTCGCGATAGCCGATCCACATCTCGTTGGGCCGCTCCTGATCCCAGACCAGCGAGCACTTCGATCCGGACAGCTCGTAGAACAAGCGGTTCTTGCGGCCCGCGAAGACCTGCGACACGCTGAACGATCCGCGCGCGCCATTGTTGAATTCGAGGAGGACGCTGGCGTAATCCTCCGTATGGATCGGCACGGCCTCGTAATCCGAGGGTTCGAGCATCTTGCCGGAATAGGTCTCGACCTCCTGCTTCGGCTTCATGCGGTTCTGGTGGATCGTGGCGAAGTCGGCGCACACCTTCACGATCTTCAGGCCGGTGATGAACTGGACGCAATCACACCAGTGGGAGCCGATGTCGGCCACGGCGCGCGTCTCGCCGCTGAACTCCGGCACCAGTCGCCAGTTCCAGTCGGTCGCAAGGTAGAGCCAGTCCTGGGTGTAGGAGCCGGTGACATGAAAGACGTCGCCGAACTGTCCCGACTCCACCCTGGCTTTGGCTTCCTGGACCAGCGGATAGTAGCGGTAATTGAAGTCGATGGCGTTCACCACCCCGGCCCTGGCCGCGAGTGCGACCAGTTCCTTCGACTCCTGTGTCGTCATGGCCAGCGGCTTCTCGGAAATCACGTGTTTGCCGGCGGCCATGATCTTCTTGCTGATGGCGAAGTGGACGTGGTTCGGCGTGCAGTTGTGCACCACCTCGATCTCCTGGTCGGCCAGCAGCGCGTCGACGCTGCCGAAGGCCTTCGGGATCATCAGCGCCGCCGCCTTGGCGCGGGCGAGGTCGTCGTTGGCCTCGCACAATCCGACGATCTCGACGAACCCCAGCCGCCGCACCGCTTCGACGTGCGCTGGGCCGATGAAGCCCGTTCCGATGATGCCGGCCTTGATCGTTTTCATGAATGCCTGTCCTTTCCCTAATCCGTTGACGTCAGGGCGTGTTCGCCACTACTGGCTTCGCCCGGCAGCACCACGCTGAGAGCCAGCGCGCCCAGGCCGCTGACCGTCGCGCCGATGAGCGCATACCAGGTCCATCCGACCGCACCGCTACCCCAGGTGTAGCCCAGCACCACGACGCCAATCGCCATGCCGCCAAGCATCGCGGACGCGCCGACGCGTCGGGTCAGCACACCCACCAGGAAGGCGCCGAGCACCGGACCTGTCGTCAGCGACAGGACCGACAGACCGGCGTCCAGCACCGACTGGTCGAGCCACTGCGCGCCCAGCGCGACGAAGAGCTGGACGATGCCCCAGAAAATCGTCAGGCGCTTGGAAATCTGCAGCAGGCGCGCCTCGGTGGGCGGCACCTTCACGTAGCGCAGGTAGAAATCGTTCACCGTGGTCGCGGCCATGGCATTGATCGAGGGCGACAGCGCCGCGGCGACGATCGCGGCGATGATGAAGCCGATCAGCCCGTGCGGCAGGTGATCGACGATGAATCGCGGCAGGATCGCGTCGTTGCGAGGCAGCGCAGCGGTCAGCGGGAAGTGCTGGTGATAGGTATACAGCATCGCGCCGATCAGCAGGAACAAGGTGAACTGCGCGAAGACGATGAAGCCGCTCAGCACCAGTCCCCGCGCCGCCCCCTTGGGCGACTCGGCCGACAGCAGCCGCTGCACCAGGAACTGGTCGGTCCCGTGCGTCGCCAGCGTGAGCGCAATGCCGCCGGCCAGGCCGGCCCAGAAGGTGTAGATCTTCGAGGGGTCGAGCGAGAAGTCGAGCACCGTGAACTTCCCCGCCGCGGTGCCGACGCGGACCACCTCGCTCCAGCCGCCGGGGATCTGGTTGAGCAGCGCGACAAACACCACCAGCGCGCCGGCGAGGTAGATGAACATCTGCACCACGTCGGTCCAGATCACCGCCGCCGACCCGCCGCGGACGGTATAGACGATCATCGCCGCGCCCAGCACACACACGGTCCACGGCACCGGCACGCCGGTCACGATCGAAATGACCAGCGCGGTCGCGAACAGGCGGATGCCGTCCGCCAGCGAACGCGTCACCAGGAACAGCGCCGCCGCCACGGTGCTGACTGACAGACCGAAGCGCTGCCGCAGGAGCTGGTAGGAGGTGACCAGGGCGCCGCCGAAGTAGCGCGGCAGGAACACCACGCTGACGATGATCCGGCCGATGACGTAGCCGGCGGCCAGCTGCAGGAACGTCCAGTTGCCGGCGTAGGCCGACGCCGGCACGCCGATGAACGTCAGGGTGCTGGTCTCAGTGGCGACGATGGTGAAGCAGATGGCCCACCAGGGGATCGAGTTGTCGGTGAGGAAGTAGCTCTTGGTGTTCTTCTGGAACTTGGCGAAATGCGACCCGAAGATGGTAATCCCGGCGAGGTAGGCGACCACGACGGCATAGTCCAACGCATTCATGCGCGGGGATTATCCCACTAAGGAGCCCTTACCTCTATAATTCACGTCGGGCCGATGGATCCTTATTACAAGAAGATGATGCTGTGGCTGGCCGCCGCCTTCGTCGCCTCGGTCGTGGCCGCCCTCATCATCGTGGAGATGGTCATGCGGCACTACGGGCGGTAGAACGCTCAACGCCCAACTCCAACTACCAACTACCAACTACCAACTACTTCGCCGGCGCCAGTGTGACCACCGTCATGCGCTCGGCCGGGAAATACTTCTTGAACGCGTCCTGGACCCCGGCCGGCGTGATGGCGTTGATGCGGTCCAGCCGGTGCGCGATCATTCCCGGCTCCTGCCCCCACATCTGGACGGCCTGGAAGCGGCGCAGCCAGTAGTCGTTCTGGCGCAGCTGGGTCTCGTAATTGCGCCGCGCGGTTTCCTTGGCGCGGTTGACGAGATCTTCGGTCGGACCGTCCTTCTGAAGCCGCTGCACTTCCTGGAGCACCCGGGCGCTCATCTTTTCGATGTTCTCGGGCGCGGCGCCGAAGCTGACCTCGACGTGCCCGCCGAAGCTGACCTCGACGTGCCCGCCGCCCCGTTGCGGCAGCCCCTGCGACAGGTCCACGGCCACCGTGTAGGTCTGGCCGAGCTCCTCGCGCAGGATATCGCGCAGCGCGATCTCGAGCACGTCGGTGGCCGCCAGCGCGCGCTCCTGCTCCATCGGATCGTTTCCGGGCGGGTCGGCGAAGAAGCTGATCACCGTCTCGCTCTTCGGCTCGCGCCCCTTCTCCACCGTGACGCGCTCGGTGGCGGCCGGGAACGTGATCCCGACATCCTTGAACTCGGACGAGGGCTTGCCGCTCGACGGCAGCCCCCCGACGTAGCGGGCCAGCAGCGGCAGCGCCTCATCAACCTTGAAGGCGCCGACCATGAAGAAGGTGAAATCGGCGGCGTTCCCGAACCGCTCGCGGTAGAACGTCATCATCTTCGTCCGATCGAGCGCGTTGACACGTGCGACGGTCGGCGGAGTCGCGGTGTAGTGCTTCGAGGTGTTGACCGCCTCGAGGGTGTCGCCGAACACGGTTTCCGGGTTGTCGAGCCGATTGGCCACGAACGAGTTGAGCTGCCGCTTCAGCAGGTCGAATGCTTCAGGGTCGTCGCCCGGCAGGGTGAATCGGGCGTAGAGCAGCTGCAGCCCGGTTTCGAGCTGCGCCGGCGCCGCCGAGCCGTTGAACCCGTGCGTGGAAAGCGACGCAAACGGCGTCGCGCCGGCAATCTTGCCCGCCAGCAGTTTCTGCATGTCGAGCGCCTTGAGTCCCGCGGCCCCCGACAGGTTCACATAGGCGCTGGCCAGCGACGCGTCGAAGTAGTCCGCCGGCGCCGCCAGTGACGTGCCCCCTTTCGCCTGGAGCGCGAACACGACCTGGTCGTTTTTGAAGTCGGTCGGCTTGAGCCACGCCTCGACCCCGTTCGCGAATCTGACAATGGTCAGGCCGACTTCGGCCACCGTGCGAGTCGAGACGATGGCGGCCGGCTCGGGCTTCCTTTCGATCAACTCGCGGGTGGAGGTGACCTCCTTCCACGGCGTCACGGCGGTGGACTCGACCGCGGCGAGCGCCGCCGTCAACTCGGCCTCCGACGGCACCTTGATGTCGGCCTTCTGCGGCGAGGTCGCCAGGATCACCCGGCTGTCGTTCGCCAGCAGGGTCTTGCCGAGCGCCGTGACCTCGGCAACGGTGATGCCTGGCAGCAACTGCTGCACCAGCGCATATTCGAAGGCGATACCAGGGCTCGGCTCCCCTTCCAGGAAGTGATTCAGGTACTCCTGGGCGAACGAGCCGCTCTCGGTCTTCTCCCGCTCGCTGTAGGCGCGCTCGTAATACGCGGCCATCCACTTCTTGGCGCGATCCAGCTCGGCCTCGCTGAAGCCGAATTCGCGCGCCCGCTTGGCTTCGAGCGCCACGGCCGCGAGCCCCTCCGCGATCCCGCCGCTCTGCACGTTGACGCCGAGCGACACCGTCTCGACGTCGGGACTCAGCCCGCCGCCGCCGATGCCGGCGCCCAGGAACTTCGCGTCGGCGCGCCGCGACAGCTCGTCGAGCCGATCGTTCAGCATCTGCTCGAAGAACCGCTGCACCAGGCTCCGCCGGTAGTCCGCGACCCGGCTCGACGATCCGCGCTCGCGTTTGCTGATGAGCGACACCGACGACTGCGTGATTTCAGTGTCGGTGACGATGCTCACCAGTGTGTCCTTGTGCAGCGGCACCGTCACCTTCCGCGCGGCCGGTGCCGCGCCGCGCGCCGCCAGGCCGCCGAACGCCGCCTTCACCATCCCCTCGAGCTTCGCCGCGTCCACATCGCCCACCAGCACCACCGCCATGTTGGACGGCCGATAGTAGGCGTCGTAGAACGCGCGCAGCCGCGCCGGAGGGAACGCCTTCAGGACCTCGGGCTTGCCGATCGGCAGCCGCTCCGCGTAACGCGACTGGTAGAACAGGACGGGGATCTGCTTGTCGCGGATGCGCGACCCCGCGCCGAGGCCGCCGCGCCATTCTTCGATGACGACGCCGCGCTCCTTGTCGATTTCCTTCGGATCCAGCGTCAGGCCGCCCGCGAAGTCGGCGAGCGCGGTCAGCCCCTTCTCGATGATGGCCGGCTTGTCGGTCGGCAGGTCGAGCATGTAGATGGTGTCTTCGAACCCGGTCTGCGCGTTCACGTGCGGCCCGAGCCGTGCGCCGATCGACTCGAAGTACGAGATCAGCTCCCCCGGCTTGAAGTTCGTGCTGCCGTTGAACGCCATGTGCTCGAGCACGTGCGCCAGCCCCTGCTGGTCATCCGCTTCGTCGAGTGACCCGGTTTTCACTGCCAGCCGCAGCACCAGCCGGCTCGCGGGGCGGCTGTTCTGCCGGACGTAATACCTCAGCCCGTTCGGCAGCGTGCCGGTCTTGACGATGGCGTCGAACGGCAGCGCCTGCTGGAGATCGACCGCCTGTGCCGGCGGGGCCGGCGAGGGCGAGGGTTGCTGCCGCGCGGCGAGCGGGAGGCACGCCAGAGTGACGAGCGCAGTGATGGACGCCAGGCGACGCATCGAGAAGGTCATGGGGGAATTGTAGTGCAGCACGATCGAGGTGCGCAGGGGTGATTCGGGATGCACTAGGATGGCGGCATGGCCGACCATCTGCGACCCGTAACCAGCGCGAATCTCCCCACCCCCGTGGGCCCCTACTCACCCGGCATGACCTTCGGCAATCTCGTCTTCGTCTCCGGCCAGGCAGGCCGCGACCCCTCGTCTGGCGCACTCGGGCCCGACGTCACCAGCCAGACCGAGCAGGTGATGAAAAACCTCGCGACCATCCTCGAGGCCGCCGGCTCCAGCCTCCAGCATGTCATCCGCTGCGGCGTCTTCCTCGTGGACATGAAGGAGTTCCCGAGGATGAACGAGGTCTACGCCCGCGCGTTTGGCTCGCACCGGCCGGCCCGGACCACGGTGGAGGTCTCCGGACTGCCGGGCCCCGGGCTGCTGGTCGAGATCGATGCGGTGGCGTATATCCCGTAACGTTCCGAGGCTGTGAGACGGCCACACGGCTTCTCACCACGCCCACCAAGGCCACAAAGCCCATGCCGTCGGTGTTTCATACTTCTGGCGTTTGTCAACTTCGCGATCTTTGTGGTCTTGCTCTACCCCGGTGATCCTGGACAGCCTGTAGATGATTCCAATAATCGAAGAGGCCGCCCTGCGCGCGGCGATGACACCGCAGATCGCGGTGGAGGTGGTGCGCGAGGCCTTCCGCGCCGATGGCGAGGGGCGCGCGCACGTGCCGGCGGTGATCAACCTCGAGGTGCCGGCACGGCGCGGCGAGTTCCATGTCAAGACCGCGCTGATCGACGGCGTGCCCCACGTCGCGGTGAAGATCGCGAGCGGGTTCTACGACAACCCGGCGAAAGGCCTGCCCAGCGGCTCGGGACTGATGGCGGTGTTCGATGCCGACACCGGACTGCCGGTGGCGCTGCTGCTCGATAACGGCTTCCTCACCGACATCCGTACCGGCGCCGCCGGAGCGGTGGCGGCCGAGGCGCTGGCCCCGGCCGCGATCGCGACCGTCGGCGTGCTCGGCTCGGGCCTGCAGGCGCGGCACCAGGTGCGGTGCCTTCGGTGCGTCCGCCGCATCTCGCGCCTCGTGGCGTGGAGCCCCGACCGCTCGCGCCTCGACGCGTATGTCCGGGAGATGCGCCATGAAGGACTGGATGCGCACGCGCGGCCCACGCCAGAGGCCGTCTGCCGCGACGCTGATCTCCTCATTACGGCCACGCCGGCACGAGCGCCGCTGGTCCAGCCTGAATGGCTGCGTACTGGCCAGCACGTCACCGCGCTCGGATCCGATTCGCCCGGCAAACAGGAGCTCGACGCCGGCTGTCTCGCGCGCGCCGATCTCGTGGTGGTGGACCGCCTGACGCAGTGCGCCGCGTTCGGCGAGCTGCGCCACGCGCTCGAGGCTGGCCTGCTGCGTCCTGACCGCGTGCACGCCGAGCTCGGCGAGATCATCGCCGGCCTCAAACCGGGACGCACCGCTCCGTCACAGATCACCATCATGGACCTGACCGGCGTCGGCTTCCAGGACACCGCCATTGCCAGCAAGGCCGTCACCCTCGTCCTCGGGTAATCCTCTCATTGCCATGGCCCGCTTCAAGCTGCTCATCGAATACACCGGCACCCGCTACAGCGGCTGGCAGATCCAGCGCAACGCGCGGACCGTCGCCGGAGAGATCGATCGCGCCGTGCGGGACGTCACCCGCCGGGAGGAATTCGAGCTGTATGGCGCGGGCCGCACCGATGCCGGCGTGCACGCGCTCGCGCAAGTGGCCCACCTCGAGATTTATACCGATCTCCCCGCGCACACCCTGCGCCACCGGATCAACGACGCGCTGCCGTCCGATATCTACATCCGGCGGATCGACAAGGCGCCGCACCGGTTCCACGCCCGTCACGACGCCGCGGCCCGCAGCTACCTGTACCAGATCTCGCGCCGCAAGACGGCCTTCTTCAAGCCCTACGTCTGGTGGATCAGGGAGCCGCTCGACATCAGCCGCATGCGCGACGCCGCGCGCCCGTTCGTCGGCCTTCAGAACTTCGCGTCCTTCACCGCCGACGAACCCGGAGAGAAGTCCACTCGGGTGCTGGTCGATCGGCTCGAGCTGGTCGAAGACGGCGACCTCATCCTGGTGCGCATCGTCGGGTCGCATTTCCTCTGGCGCATGGTCCGGCGCATCGTCGGCGTGCTGGCGGCGGTGGGACGCGGCGAGCTGACGGCCGCGCAGGCCGGCGGCTTCCTCGACGAGGATTCCGACCTGCCGGCGGCCCTCACGGCGCCCGCGTCGGGACTTTTCCTGGAAGGGGTGTATTACGAGGGAGACGAAGGGCCGGGGCCGGTGCGGGCCGTCGTCACCATCCCGACCGACTCACGGCAGTCGCGCTGACGACCATTCGAGGCGCTATGGGTCCGCGCTGCGGCTCTCTTTGAACGGATTGAAGACCTTCAGCCCTGGCCGTTTGAAGTCTCGGTCATTCCCGGTGACGATCGTGAGTCCGTGGCGGCGCGCCGTCGCTGCGATGTAGCTGTCCTCGACTGGCATGCGCTGGCCCGCCTTGTCGAGAAGGCGTTCCTGTTCTGCCCACACGTGGGCAACCGATACGTTGAACCCATGGATCCGGCCGTGCAGCGCTTCGACGAGACGTGTGAGCCATGCCTGCAGCGCCTGTCGCTGTCGACCTTCCTTGGTGCGGACCCAGTACGCCAATTGTGCGATGACGATCGCGCTCGTATAGCAGCGGTCCTGTTCTGCCTCCAGCCAAGCGATGACCTTCGCGTCCCCATTCTTCTTTGCCGGCTGGCAGATGACGTCTGTGTCGAGGAGCCAGTTCACAACTTCCGTCGCTTTGCGGGAGCTCGCCGCCGCGAGGGCACATCATCAGGACTGACCGGGCACTCCTTCATGACGACCAGCCAGTTCTCCTGGCCGCCGAGTCGACGGAAGACGATGGCGTCCTCTTCGGGATCAAAGCGGGCGTCGAAGTAGTCGCCGGGATTCGCGGGTGCAAGCGCAACAGGTACGGTCAGCCGGCGTTTGGCATCAAGCGTAAC
>JBKJRJ010000137.1:0-3196 GCA_046594705.1 Vicinamibacterales bacterium | reverse complement strand
AACCCCGACGCCGACCTGATGTTCGTCGGCGAGGCGCCCGGTGGCGACGAGGACCTCCAGGGCATTCCCTTCGTCGGGCGCGCCGGGCAGCTGCTCACAAAGATGATCCTCGCGATCAACGTCGAGCGGGAGCAGGTCTACATCGCGAACGTGATCAAGTGCCGGCCGCCGGGCAATCGCAACCCGGAGCCTGACGAGATCGAGATGTGTGAGCCGTTCCTCTTCCGCCAGATCGACGCCGTCCGGCCGCGTGTGATCGTGGCGCTCGGGGCGTTTGCCGCCAAGACGCTGCTCCGCACCGAAGAGCCCATCTCGCGGCTGCGCGGCCGCGTCTTCGACTTCCGCGGCGCCAAACTGATCCCGACCTTCCATCCCTCGTTCCTGTTGCGCAGCCCGGACCGGAAGCGCGAGGCCTGGGACGATCTCAAGCGCGCGCGCGCCATGCTGACCAGCCCTGTCACGGGCGCCGAGTAGCCTCCGGAGGTGCGCGCCATCGCCGTCGCGGTCCCCGTCCCGGGTCTCGGACCGCTCACCTACGAACTGCCCGACGGCTTTCCCGTTCCAGCCGTGGGCGCCCGAGTCCTCGTTCCGCTCGGCAAGCGGGCCGTGACGGGCATCGTGTTGTCGCCCCAATCGTCAATCCCCAATCTTCAATCGCCAATCTCCAATCTTCAATCTCCAATCTCCAATCTCCATCCCCTGACCGACGTGCTCGACTCCGAGGCCTTCCTGCCGCCTGACGTGGTGGACCTCGCCGTCTGGGTGGCCGACTACTACGCGTGCGGCGTCGGCGAGGCGATCACGACCGCCATGCCGCCCCGCGCCTGGATCGAGAGTGAGCGCCATGCCGCCATTACCGATGCCGGCGAGGCGCGGATGCTGTCCGAGCGCGGTGTCAGGCGCGACGTCCTCGAGCACCTGACCGGGGGTCGGCTGGCGTCGGTGGCGGCCCTGACGCGCAAGTCGCGCGGCGCGCACGCGGTCGTGGCGGCGCTCGAGGCCGACGGCCTGGTCACGCTGACCCGTCCGTTGAAGGGCACCGCCGACGCGTCGCGGACGATGCGGTTCGCCGTGCTGACCGCGCAGGGCTCCGAGGACGTGACGGTCTCCCTTGGCAAGCGTCAGCAGGAGGCGCTCCACCTGCTGCGCGGCGCGCCCGACGGCCTCGCGCTGAGCGCGCTGGCGGAGCAGGAGATTCCGACCGACGTCGTCGCCCGGCTGGCCAAGCTCGGGCTGGTGGCCATCGAGAAGCGGCGGGTCGATCGCGATCCGTTCGAGGCCGCGGCCGACCGGATCACCCGCACGCCGGTGGCCGACCTCACCGCGGAACAGCACGCCGCGCTGGCGACGCTGCTCGCCCGCGCCTCGGCGAAGACCTATCACGCCGCGCTGCTGCACGGCGTCACCGGCAGCGGCAAGACCGAGATCTACCTGCGGCTCGCCCGCGCGGTGCGCGAGGCCGGCCGTGGCGTGCTCCTCATGGTCCCCGAGATCGCGCTGACGCCGGCCGCCGCGGCGATCTTCCGCGCCGCCTTCGGCGAGCGGGTCGCCATCCAGCACAGCGGTTTGTCCGATGGCGAGCGCTACGACCAGTGGCAGCGCATCCGCCGCGGCGACGTCGACGTCGTCGTCGGCACCCGCAGCGCGATCTTTGCGCCGCTGGCCAACATCGGCCTGATTGTCGTGGACGAGGAGCACGACGGCTCCTACAAGCAGGAGGAGAGCCCGCGCTATCACGGACGCGATGTCGCCGTGGTCCGGGCGCGGTCGGCGGGCGCGCTCGTGGTCCTCGGCTCGGCCACGCCGTCGCTCGAGAGTTACCACAACGCCCTGGCCGGCCGCTACGAGTTGATCGCGCTGCAACGGCGTGTCCTCGATCGCCCGATGGCCGACGTCACGGTGGTGGATATGCGGACGGAGTTCGCGGCCGAGGGCCCCGGCGTCATCCTGAGCACGCGCCTGCGCGACGCGATGGCGGCGCGGCTCGAGCGTCGCGAGCAGGCCATCATCCTGCTCAACCGGCGCGGCTTCGCCACGGTCGTCTTCTGCCGGCAATGCGGCGAGACGATGGAGTGTCCCAATTGCAGCGTGACGCTGACCGTCCACAAGGCGGCCGGACGGGCGCGGTGCCACTACTGCAATCACTCGGCGCCGCTGCCGAAGGTGTGCGGCAAGTGCGCCGGGCCGTACCTGGAGCAGCTGGGGTTCGGCACCGAGCGGGTCGAGGAGGAGGTCCGCGCCCTGTTTCCTGACGCGCGCGTCGGCCGCGTCGATCGCGACACCATCCGGAAGCGCGGGGCGATCGGCGCCATCCTCGCGACGTTCGCGCGGAAGGAGCTCGACGTCCTGGTCGGCACGCAGATGATCGCGAAGGGGCACGACTTCCCGAGCGTCACGCTGGTCGGCGTCATCAGCGCCGACGTCGGCCTGGGCCTGGCCGACTTCCGCGCGGCGGAACGCACCTTTCAGCTCCTCACCCAGGTGGCCGGCCGCGCCGGGCGCGGTGTGCTGCCGGGGGAGGCCGTGGTCCAGACGTTGTACCCGACGCACTACAGCATCCGGCACGCCTGCCGGCAGGACTACGCCGCCTTCTACCAGGACGAGGTGACGTTCCGCCGCGCCATGCGCTACCCGCCGGCGGTGGCGATGATCAACGTGATCGTGAAGTCGCGCACGCGGCAGGGGGCGATGGAGGATGCCGGCGCGATCGCGCAGGGGATGCGGCTGCCCGGGCTCGACGCCTGGAAGGTGCTGGGACCCGCGCCGGCCCCGCTCGGCCGCCTGAAAGGTGAGCACCGCGCGCAACTCTTCATCAAGGGCAGGCAGCGCACCGCCATGCGCAAGGCGCTGTTGACCGTGCTCGAGGCGCGCCCGGAGCTCAGGCGCCGCACCATCGTGGACGTGGATCCGATGAGCGTCCTCTGAGAGCGCACGGCCTGCGGCTGACACGAAGACTACAAGACCACGAAGATCACCAAGGCAGGAATCAGAAAAACACAACCCTGACGATCGTCGTGATCTTCGTGATCATTGTGCTGAAGCCTGACCCGGGATCCCTGACAGCGCCCCGTGTGACCGTGCTACAGCGGATCGATCGGCGCCGGCGTGAAGCAGAGCACGAACACCAGGATGGCGAACGCGAAGAGCAGGTAGCGGCGGCGGTCGAGCGGCTCGTGCTCCGTCAGTACGCGCGGGT
>JBKJRJ010000106.1:0-4285 GCA_046594705.1 Vicinamibacterales bacterium | reverse complement strand
GCCATCGGCCAGCTGGCCGGGGGCATCGCCCACGACTTCAACAACCTGCTGACGGTGATCCTGGGCAATTGCGAGATCGTCCAGCAGCAGCTCGCAATTGCCCAGGATCACCGTCAGCAGGTTGTTGAAGTCGTGGGCGATGCCCCCGGCCAGCTGGCCGATGGCTTCCATTTTCTGCGCCTGCCGGTATTGTGTTTCGAGGGCCCGGCTATCGGTAATGTCGGTCCCTGAGCTGAAGGTGCCGACCACTTCGTCCGCGTCGTTCCGCTGTACGGTGTTGTGCCAGGCAATCAGCCGTTCGTCACCCGCGCTGGTGAGCACGGGGCTTTCCACTACCCACTGGTCTCCGACCTCCAACCTTTGCAGGCGCGCTCTCGCCGTGTCGCGAATGCGCGGCGGCAGACAGCTGTCGATCCAGTCGCGTCCGAGCAATTCCCCGCACCGTATGCCGAGGAGCGCGCAGGCGTAGCGGTTCGCCAGCGTCACTCGCCCGCTCGCGTCGAGGGCCAGCAGGATCACTTCCGGCGCGTCCAGGTAGCGCTGGGCCCGATCGCGCTCGGCACGCACCTCTGCTTCGGCGCGGTGACGCTCGACGATCTCCCGTTCCAGATCCTCCGCCCGCTTCCGCGCCATCTCGGCGTCGCGCTTGCGCGTCGTGATGTCGCGCAGGACGCCGGTGAAGGTGGTGGTCGAGTCGGAGACAATCACCGAAATCGCGAGCTCCACGGGGATGCAGGAGCCATCCGACCGCATCGCGTCGATCTCGATGACCCTGTCGCGAAAGGACCCTTCTCCGGTCGCGTGGTAATGGGCCAGACCCGCCGTGTGCGACTCACGGAGAGCCGGCGGAACGATCAGATCGACGAGCGGACGACCAATCGCCTGGGCCTTGCTGTAGCCGAACGTTCGCTCGGCGGCGGCGTTGAACTCCATGACCAGCCCGTCGGCGTCCATGGTGACGATGCAGTCGAGCACCGACTCCAGGACGGCGGCCTTCCGTTGCTCGCTCTGGGCGAGCGCCTCCTCGCCCCGCTTCCGCGTCAGCCGCGACTGCGCTTCCTGGATCGCTCGGCGCACCGCGGAGCCGAGCCGGTCCAGGCGCCCTTTGAGGAGATAGTCGATCGCCCCAATCTGCAGGCACTTGACGGCCTCGTCCTCGCCGACGGTGCCCGACAACAGGATGACGGGGACGTCAGGCTGGTTGGCCAGCGCCCGTTTGAGTGCCGTAACGCCATCGTAGCCCGGCAGGTTGTAATCGCAGATCACCAGATCGAAGGATCCGCGCTCGAGGGCTGACTCGAAGCCGCCCCTGGTGTCGGCGACCAGAATGTCGCAGGACAGCCCGTCGAGTTCCAGCCGGTTGCGGACGATTTCCGCGTCGCGGGGAGCATCCTCGAGGTGGAGTACGCGGACTGGACGCGTCAGATCGGTCGTCACGTGACGTTCGGGTCTCCGCCGGACCCAGGGACGTCGGCGACCGCGCTCCGCGGCGGCAGTTCGTTGACGACTGCCCAGAACACGCCGACCTGCTTCACCGCTGCGACGAAGTCCTGAAACTTCATCGGCTTCACGACGTAGGCATTCGCCCCGAGCTGGTAGCTCGTGAGCAGGTCTTGCTCTTCGCGTGAGGAGGTCATCATCACCACGGGAATCATCTTGAGGGCCGGGTCCCCTTTGATCTGGCGCAGCACCTCGAGTCCGTCGACCTTGGGGAGCTTCAGGTCCAACAGGATCAGCGCGGGGTGGCCTTCAAGCCGGGTGGCGAACGCGCCGCGGCGATACAGGTACTCCACGGCCTCGGCGCCGTCCCGGACGTGCACCACCTCGTTGGCCAGATGGTTACTGTCGAGCGCATCGAGAATCAACTCGGCGTCTCGCGGGCTGTCTTCGACCAGGAGCAGGCGTTTCAATTGGTTCATGGGACAGTCGTTCCCGGCGTCACGGCGAGTGGCGCTGGCTCCAGTGTGAAATAGAACGTGGCACCTTCGCCGACCGCGCCCTCGGCCCACACGCGTCCGCCGTGGCGCGCCACGATGCGCTGGACGGTGGCCAGTCCGATGCCGTTGCCTTCGAATTCCTCTGAGCGATGCAGCCGCTGGAACACCCCGAACAGCTTGTGCACGTACTGCATGTCGAAGCCGCCGCCGTTGTCGCGGACGAACAGGACCGCCCGTCCAGCCTCTTCCCCGTTGCAGCCGATTTCGATGACCGCCTGCTGGCGCAGCCGGGTGTACTTCACCGCGTTGTCGAGCAGGTTGGCGAAGACCTGCCTGAGCAGCGACGGGTCCCCGACGACCTGCGGCATCCGGGCGATGTGCCAGGTGATGGCGCGGCCGGCAGTGGCCATCTCGAGGCGGCGGATCACCCCCTCGATCAATTCGCCCGGGTCGAGCGGGGTCATATTGATTTCGGTTCGGCCGATCCGGGAGAACGCCAGCAGGTCGTCGATCAGCTGCCCCATCTCCATCGAGGCCTCACTGATCGTCTGCAGGTAGTGCGCCGCCTTCCCCACCAACTGCCCCTCGGTGGCGCGCTGCAGCATCTCGACGTAACCGTGAATGTGCCGCAGCGGTGCGCGCAGGTCGTGCGAGACCGAGTAGCTGAACGCTTCCAGCTCCTTATTCAGGGCAGCCAGCTCCGCGGCGTGCGCCGCCTCATGCTCGCGCTGGATGGCGTTCTGGTGCAGCGCATGCTGAAACCGTTTCAGCTCCGTCATGTCGCGCGCGGCGGCGAACACCCCCTGCAGGCGCCCGCCGCTGTCGTGGAACGTCGTGGCGTTGCACGAGACCAGCGTTTCGGTCCCGTCGCCGGCGCGCGCGGTGAGCTCGTAGTTGATGACGGTACCGTCGCGCAGCACGTGGCTGATGCCCGCCTGTGCCCGCTCCGGGTCGGTGAAGCAGTCCTTGAAGGGCGCACCAATCAGCTGGTCTCGCGTCAACCCGGTGAGCGCCTCCATCTGCTTGTTCACGTCGGTGAGGACGCCGCCCGGATCGGTCGCCATCAGGGCGTCCACCTGGGACTCGATCAGCGAGCGGGTGTAGAACTGCTGATCGCGCAGGCGTTGGTCGAGCTTCTGGCGCTCCTCTTCGGCCTGCTGGCGGGCGGTATTGTCGGTGCCGATCAGCAGGTAGCCGATGATGGCGTCGTCACCGTCGCGCAGCGCCGTGACCGACACCACCGCCGGGAACCGGCTGCCGTCCCGGCGGACCTTGGTCAGCTCGTAGATGTCCTCGATCCCCCGCGCGGCCTTGAACACCAGGGCTTCGAATCCTGGAGCGATGGGCGTCCCGAATTCGGCGGTCAGCGCCGCGGCGCGCGCGGTCAGCTCCTGCGGGTCGTGCAGCTCGGCGGCCGTCATGGTGTCGACCACCTCCGCGGCGGCATAGCCCAGCATCCGCTCCGCTCCGACGTTGAAAATCTGGATGACGCCCTTCGCGTCGGTCGCGACGCTGGAAAAGTTGACGCTGTTGAAAATCGCCCGTTGCAGCGCCCCTGCGGTCACCAGGGCCTCGGCCGGGCGGACTCCCAGCCCGACCTCGGCCGGGTCCGGTGAGTTGTTGGCAGTGCGCATAAATGTCGATCCGAAGCCCGATGGGTCACGGGACGACGAAGACAATCTGGGCGTGACGGTACTGGAGTCGAGACGTGTGCCCTGTACTATACTGCACAGCTAGCTCTGCCGGCTGGTCCGGTAGGGCATTTATCCTTCAGGCGTCGTTCCATGCCGATGCACGTGGCGGCCGACCGCGGCCAGCGCACCGAAGGCCACCAGCATCATCACCGCGATCAGGCCGAAGTACCCGGCGGAACCGCCTCGGTCGATGGTCCAGCTGCCGACGTAGCCGACCAGCACCGCGCCGATGCGTCCGAACGCCACCGCCGCGCCCACCCCGGTGGCTCGAATCGCGGTCGGGTAGACGTGGGCCGCCAACGCGTATAGCGCGGTCTGCACGCCATTGATGGCCGCGCCAACCACGCCGATCATCGCGATGAGCGGCAGTACGGAGCCGCCCGGCGACAGCGGCGTCAGGGCGAGCGTCACCGCTCCCGCAATCGCCACGGCGGTCATCGTCAACATCGACCCCTTCGAGCCGAACCGCGAGATGCCGACGCCGACCGCGAGTGACCCGACGACGCCGCCAAGATTGAACGCGGTGATGCCGGCATTGGCGGTTGCCCCGTCGAAGCCCGCGCCCGTCAGCAGCGACGTCAGCCAGGCGAACCCGAGGTAGACGGACAACAGACACGAGAAGAACGCCGTCCACAGCGCCACCGTATCGCGGCG
>JBKJRJ010000463.1:0-13346 GCA_046594705.1 Vicinamibacterales bacterium | reverse complement strand
CAGCGTCCCGCCGCCGCGGCTGCACCTGCCGGTGTGGCCGGTGTGGCTGGCAGGCGCCGCCTGCGAAGCGCTGTGCGCGCCGTTCGGCATCGAGCCTCCGCTCTATCGCCGCCGCGTGGATTTTTTCACCAAGAGCCGGGCGTTCGACATCACGAGGGCGCGCGAGGAACTGGGCTTTTCGCCGGCCGTTCCCCTGGGCGAGGGGATTCACAGGACGATGGTGTGGTACCGGACCAAGGGCTGGCTCTGACGGTCGGGTGGGTCACGGACGCTTCGACACGCGGGAACCGGCGATCACCCGCGAGTCGCCCGCCGAGCCGCGCGTGGCACGCCGGCGATGTCCGCCCGGAGCGGTGGGCTGAGGCGTGATTGTGCAGACGACTCGATCCGCTTGGGGCTATGGACACAGGTAGACGCGACGGACCAGCTCGCGTCCGCCCTCGCACGGCGTGCGGGAGATGCGGACGGCTTCCTGCGCATGCTGCGCCACGAGGTCGTTGTAGGTCCGGATTCTGACGAAGTCGCTCGACGCGAGAATAATCCGCTCCCGCGACAGGAACGAGATGTAGTACGCCACCCAGTAGTCCGCGCTGCCGTAGCGAACGCCGTCCTGCTCGAGGGCGCGCATGACCTGCTGTTTGGCCGCGACCGGCGGCTCCGTCAGATACTCGCGCCAGAGCCGCGCGTGGGATACCGTCGCCGACAGTGTCCAGCAGACGACCAGCGCCATCCAGATGGCCGCCACGCGCCGCGACGGCTCCACGCGCAAGAACCACGCACCGATGGCCACGACCCCGATGAGCGACAGCAGCTCGTAGCGCATGGTGTAAAAACTCAGCTCGCCGCAGCGCCCCGCAACGTAGCCGCCCACCGAGAGGGCGCCGACCACTACGAGGTAGCCGCCGATCGACGTGGCCAGCCGGCGGTTCAGCGCGCGATCGGCCGCGCCGATCCGCGCAAGGGCGAGGCCGCACGCGGCGAGCGGCAGCAACGAGGCCCACGGCCAGCCCTGGCTGGCCGCGCTCTCGATGGAGAAGTCCGAGAGCGGATAGGGCGCGGTGCCGAGGAGCTGCGGCCAGTGCTGCGTGACGAGACGGCTGGCGCCGATGGCGATGGTGCCCGGCGCGACGCACATCCGTGCGGCGAGCTCGCGCAGGTTATTGGGCGCCGTGCCGAGATCGGCGATCGTCGTGCCGGGGCCGGCCGCCGACGAGAAGCGATGGATGCCCTGCACCGCCAGCCAGACACACGCGGCGGCGAGGAGCAGCCGGCCGAGCCGCGTGATCCCCTCGCGCGTGAACAGCGCGCGCTCCGCAGCGCGGATGCAGAGCAGGGCGGCGAGTCCGTAGATCGTGAATTCCCGCTGCAGGAAGCCGACGCCGAGGATGGCCCCGCACAACACCGGGCGATTCCGCGCCAGCCAGATGAGGAGCACATACAGGAAGGGCTCGAGGTTGCCGCCGCTGGCCTCGAGCAGATGCGCGGCGGTCCCGGGAGCCGGCAGGATGAACGGCAACGCGGCCACCAGCCCGAGGGCGGGCCGGAGCCCCATCTCGCGCTCGAAGAGGCGCACCAGCAGCACCGCCACCGTGATGGAGATCGCCAGCAGCGGCAGCTTGAGCGCGGTCACGGAAACGCCCAACAACAGGAACAGCGGCGCCGCCAGCCACGCCTGGACGGCCAGGATGTAGCTCTGGCCGTACATGAAGACGGGGAAGGCCCGCCCCTCAGCCAGGTGCTTGGCCATCAGGCCGAACACCGCCTGATCCGAATCGAACTGGGCCTGCTCCCAGAACACGAGGACGCCCGATCGCCACACCACCAGCACCACCGCCGCCGCGATCGCCAGGCGACGTTCGCGCCGCCAGGGGTCGCGTGCGGTAGTCGATTCAGGCATCGGCGGCATATCATATAGCCAGACAGTGAACCCCAATCCGACGCATGTCTGAGATCCCGCGGGCGCAGGATCAGTTGTTCTCCCCGGGGCGATCCGTCCGGGAGAAATACTCGGCGCTCGTCATCGGCCAGCCCGGATGGGGCCCGCTGCTGCACTACGAGCTGGTGCAGCTGTTGGCGCAGAACGTGCCCGGGGCGCTGGGGCTGGCGCTCAGGAAAACCCTGTTCCGCTCGCTGCTCGGCGCCTGCGGACGCAACGTCATCTTCGGGCAGAACGTCGTGCTCCGGCACCCGCACAAGATCAGAATCGGCGACAACGTGGTGGTCGACGACAACTGCCTGATCGACGCGAAAGGGGAGAACAACCAGGGCATCACGATCGGCAGCGGCGTGTTCCTCGGCCGGAACTCGATCCTGTCGTGCAAGAACGGCGACATCGAGCTCGCCGATGGCGCCAACGTCGGCTTCAACTGCGAAATCTTCTCGGCCAGCCGTGTGACGATCGGGAAGGACACCTTGCTGGCGGCCTATTGCTACGTGATCGGCGGCGACCACGACTTCAGCGATCCGTCGGCCGCGGTGCTGTCCCAGGGCCGCCGCTCGGCCGGTGTGAGGATTGGCGCCGGGGCGTGGCTCGGAGCGGGCGCGAAGGTGCTGGACGGCGTGACCATTGGCGATCGCGCCATCATCGGCGCCGGCGCTGTCGTGCGTGAGGCGGTGCCGGACGGCGCCATCGCGGTCGGGATGCCGGCGCGAGTGGTGGGGCAGCGCGAGTGAACCCAACCAAGCTCAACGTGCTCCAGGTCTGCGATCACCTCGGCTGGGAAGGCTCCCGCATGCACGGCGTCAAGCGGCTCTTCAGCTGGATGATTCCGCGGTTCAATCCCGAGCGCTACAACGTCGCGCTCGTCAGCCTGCGCAAGAAGGACCTGTCGGAGGAGACCCTCGAGTCGATGGGGGTGGACATCTCCTACCTGCATCGGTCCAGGTTCGATCCCGCGACCCTTCCCGCCCTCCTCAAGATCATCGATCGGCAGAAGACCGACATCCTCCACCTGCATGGCTACGGCGCCACCACCTTCGGGCGGCTCGCCGGCATGATGCGCGGGCTGCCGACCATCCTGCACGAGCATGCCAACCTGACCGATACCCCCTGGTTCCAGAAAATCGCGGACCGGACGCTGGCGCCGTCGACCGACATTGCGATTGCGGTCTCCCGGAGCACCGCGGACTTCGTCATCCGGGCGCGGCAGATGCCGCCGGAGCGCGTCAAGGTCGTCTACCTGGGCGTGCCGCTCGAGGAATTCAGCCGGACCCGGAGCGTCGAGGAGATCGCGGCGGCGCGCCACGAACTCGGCGTGGCGCCGGACCAGTTCCTGGTCGGCAGTGTTACGCGGCTGCACGACTCGAAGGGCAACGCCTACCTCGTCGAGGCCGCGCGCGCCGTCATCGCCGAGCGGCCGAAGACGCGCTTCATGGTGTTTGGCGAGGGGCCGCTGCAGCCTGAGCTCGAGGCCCAGGCGCGCGCGCTCGGGATCGCCGATCGCTTCGTGTTCAGCGGCTTCGCGCGAGACGTCGCGCGCGTGGTGTCGGCCTTCGACCTCAGCGTGTTCCCGTCGCTCTGGGAGGGCACGCCGCTCACCGTGTTCGAGGCGCTCGCCATGGGGAAGCCGATCGTGGCGACGGACGCCGACGGTCTCGTCGACGTGCTGACCCACGAACGCGACGCCGTCATCGTCCCCAAGCGCGACGCCGCGGCGCTGGCCGCGGCCCTGGTGCGGCTGATCGACAGCCGCGAGGATCGGGTGCGGCTGTCGGGGCACGCGCGCGTGACCGGACAGCACTACGGCATCGCCGCGTTCGTGCGCAAGATGGAGCGGCTCTACGATCTGCTGCACCGGGTGTCGCGCCCGACCAAACGGCGCGGTGTGCTCGAGGCCGACCTGTCGTTCCTGTCGGACGGGGTCCGGCCGTGACACTGAGGCCCGGCCTGGTGCTCGCGGCAGTGTTCCTGTGCGTCTACGGCACGCTGGCGGTGGTCGTCAACCTGCCGAAGGCGACCTACGGTTTCAAGAGCGACGAGGCGACCTACTACATGATGGGCCTCAGCCTCGCCTACGACGGCGACCTGGCCTATCGCCACGGCGATCTCGCGCGGGTCTGGCGTGAGTTTCCCTCCGGCCCGACCGGCGTCTTCCTGAAGAGAGGGCAGACCCTGCAAGGCGCCGCCGACCCGGACCAGGGACGCTACTTCTACGGCAAGTCGTTCCTCTACCCCCTGTTCGCGGCGCCCCTCATCCTGCTGTTCGGGTCGAACGGCTTTCTGCTGCTGAATGCACTGGCGGTTTCGCTGGTGCTGCTGTGCGGGTACCTGTTCCTGCATGCGCGGTCTGGCGCCTGGCCGTCGGCCATCCTCGCCGCCGGGTTCGTCATGGCCAGCGTCGTCCCCGTGTATCTCGTGCAGATGATGCCCGAGACATTCAACTTTTCGCTGGCGGCGCTGGGCTACTTCTGCTGGCTCTATAAAGAGGTCGCGGATCCAGCACGGACGCCACGCGGCACCGCGTGGCTGTTCGGCCGTCGCAGCGATGTGGCCGCCGCGGTCCTGCTGGGGCTGGCGACGTTTTCGAAACCGACCAACGCGTTGCTCTTCGTGGCGCCGGTCTTGTGGTGGATCGTCCGCCTGAAGGCGGCAGCGGCGGGCGGGGTGACGTCTGGAGCTGCCGCATTTGGGCGGCAGGTTCTTGCCCCCACCCTGGCCTTCATCCTGGTGGCCGGCGGCCTGTTCGCGGTCAACGTGGCCATCTCCGGCAGCTGGAACTACCAGGGCGGCGGCGGCCGCACCTCGTACCTCTTCGAGTATCCGTTCCAGAACGAGGTCACCCCGCCGCAGGCGGGCGCCGGGAAATCACGTGACGGGGTGATGACCGACGTCATCTTCAATCCGCGGACCTTCACCTCCAACCTGACGCACAACCTGCAGTACTTCTTCGTCGGCCGTCATACCGGGATGATCGCGTATGGCTTCCCGGGCATGGTTGCGATGCTGGCGCTGCTCGCGGCGCCGCGGCGGCGGCCGGGATGGCAGTGGCTGGTGCTCGGATCGGCGCTCGCCCAGGGGCTCCTCTTCGTCGTCGCCACCCCGTACACCTGGAGCGGCGGTGGGGTCGGCAATCGCTACTTTTTCACCGGCTACGCCGTCATGCTGTTCCTGATGCCGCGGATCGAGTCGGTCGCGGCGTCGTTCGTGCCCTGGGCGATCGGCGCGCTGTTTGTCGCGCCGATGGTCGTCAGTCCGTTTGCCGCGTCGTTTCGTCCGGCGGAGAATGCCAAGAGCGGCCCGCTGCGCCTGCTGCCGGTGGAGCTGACGCTGCTGAACGACCTGCCGATTTTCACCGAGCCCGACCGCAGCCGCGTCTGGTTCGGCGATCTCGGCCAGGGGGACGCCGGGTTTCTCGTGACGTTCCTCGACGACAACGCCTACGGAGCGGAGGCCGACAAGAGCTTCTGGGTGCGCGGCGAGTCACGGGCCGACCTCGTCATCAAGACCGATCGCGAGATTCGGAAGGCGACCTTCCTGCTTGCGGCCGGGCCCGTGGCCGCGGACGTCACGGTTCGGATTCAGGGGCGCAGCCAGTCGGTGCATCTCGAGGCCGGCCAGACCGAACAGTTGACCATGTCGATGCCGGCCGGGCTGCGCTACGAAAAGGAAATTCAAGGTGGCCTGCTGTGGCGGGCCTCCGTGTCGAGCAGCACGGGCTTTGTCCCGATCTTCCACGATGCCGGCGCCACGGATGTCCGCTACCTCGGCGTCCGCGTCAAGCCGATGCTGGAACCGCGCCCGTGAGCGAATTCGCGCGGAAGTCCATCGCGGTCGTGACCTCCAGTCCGCCGATGGCGGAGGGCGGACACCTGGTCATCGCCCGGGAGCTGACGCGCGCCCTCCGCGAGGCCGGCCACGACGCGCACATTGTGGTGACGCCGCAGAACCGCTTCGGCCATCAGGCCTCGGCCTATGTCGCGACGTGGCTGACCGACCTCACGTCGAGCGAAGGGCGCCCGATCGACCAGGTGATCAGCCTGCGCTACCCGAGCTACGCCGTGCGTCACCGGCGCCACGTCTGCTGGCTCAATCACACGATGCGCGAGTATTACGATCTGTGGGACAGCTTCAGCGCCACGCTGAGCGGCAAAGGGCGGCTCAAGGAGCGCGTCCGCAAGACGTTCATCCATGCCGCCGACCGCTATCTGCTGGGACGGCTGTCGAAGCTGTTCGTGCAGTCCAAGACGGTGCAGCAGCGGATTGCGGTGTGGCAGTCGGTGAACGCGACGGTGTTGTATCCGCCGGCGCCGCAGCGCGACTATCGCTCCGAGGGGTACGGTCCGGCGTTTCTCTTCGTGTCGCGGCTGACGCGGCTGAAGCGCGCCGATCTCCTGATTCGCGCGCTGGCGACGCCGGCGGCCAATGCGGTCCGCCTGGTGCTGGCGGGGGAGGGGGAAGAGCGCGCCGCACTCGAAACCCTCGCAGCCGGCCTTGGCGTCAGCGATCGGATCACGTTCCCCGGCCGTCTGACCGACGCGCAGCTGGTGGACGCGCTGGCGACCTGCCGGGCCGTCTGCTTTCCGCCGCTGCAGGAGGACTACGGATTCGTCACGGTGGAGGCGTTCGCGTCGCGCCGGGCGGTGATCACCTGCCGTGACTCGGGCGGCCCGGCCGAGCTCGTGCGCGACGGCGTCAGCGGGTTCGTGGTGGACCCGAGCCCCGAGGCAATCGGCCGCGCCATGCGGCGGCTGCTGGACGATCCCGCCCTTGCGGCGAAGATGGGCTCGGAGGCGCACGCGGCCGGTGCCCGCCTCACCTGGCCCGACACCGTGCGGCAACTCGTACTAGAATAGTTCTGCCGCCTTCAGGCGTAAGCAAAGCATGGCATACACCTCAGCTCTCGAAACCCGCATCGCCAAGAAAGTGACCAGGGCGATCACCGAGCACCGCCTGATCGAGGACGGCGATCGCGTGATGGTCGGGCTCTCGGGCGGCAAGGACAGCTGGGCGTTGATCCAGATCCTGGACGTGCTGCGCCGGCGCGCGCCGATCAATTTCTCGATCGTGGCCGTCAACATCGACTCCGGTTACGAGGGCTACGAGCACCAGAAACTTACCGACACCTGCGCTGCCCGCGGGTGGGAGCTCCACGTCGAACACACCAACATCGGCGAGACGATCGAGGCGATCCTCGACGTCGACGCGACGCCCTGCTCGCTGTGCGCGCGGCTGCGCCGGGGCGCCCTCTACCGGCTGGCCGACACGGTGGGCGCGACCAAGATTGCGCTCGGGCACCATGCCGACGACTTGATCGAGACGCTGCTGCTGAACGTGTTCTTCCAGGGCGCGCTCAAGGCGATGCCGGCCCGCCTGGTGTCCGACAACGGCCGCTACGTGGTCGTCCGGCCGCTCGCCTACGTGCTCGAATCCGAGGCCCGCGCCTACGCCAAGGAAGCGGCACTGCCGATCATCGGCTGCTGCTGCCCGGCCTGCGGGGATCTCGGCCTCCAGCGCCAGCGGGTGAAGCGGCTGATCGCGCAACTCGAGGTGGAGCATCCCGAGATCAAGAACTCGATGCTGCGGGCGCTCGGCAACGTCGCTCCGCGCCATCTGCTGGATCGCCGCCTCGCCCCCGCCGGCGCGGGGTCGACTGAGGCGTCCGCCCCAGGCGAGGGGGCAGGTCTGGAATCGGCCCGTCTGGCGGTGCCAGAGCTCAGTTTTCCTCTCCAATTGACCGCCAAAAAGTGATCGGGCACCGTATAACGTTCACACTCAGACCTCACCCCTGGAACGGAGACTTCATGACGCTACGGACACTCGGAGGGGCGGTGCTCGCCGCCGGCCTCCTGATCGCCGCACCCGCGGCCGCACAGCAGCGACCCCTCGTCACCGAAGACCCGGAGGTGATCGGCGCCGGCCTCATCCTGCTCGAAGGCGGCTTCGATTACGCGCGCGACATTCTCTACCCCGCGTCCGGCCTGCAGGGGAACCTGCTGCGGGCCCCGACCCTCGGGGTCAGCATCGGCATCAGCTCGATCGCCGAGTTGCAGATCGACGGCGGCTTCTACAATCGGCTCACCATCAAGAATCGCGGCGTCGGCCCCGCGCCGCTTGCCGGGCAGCTCAACTTCACCGGCGACACCACCCACGCGGTCGAGGACATCGTCGTCGCCACCAAGATCCGGATTGCCGCGGAGTCGGCGAGCCGTCCGGCCATCGGCCTGCGTTTCGCGACCAAGCTGCCGAACGCCAGCAACGAGAGCGGCCTCGGGCTCGACACCACCGATTTTCACGCCCAGGTGCTGATGGGAAAAACGGTGCGGTCGATCCGCATCGTGGGCAACGTCGGCTTCGGCATCCTGGGGGATCCCATCCGCGGCGACAACCAGAACGACGTCCTGTTGTACGGTGTGTCCGTGGCTCGCGCGGTGCGGGAAGGGATGGAGGTCGTGGGCGAGCTCAACGGCCGCGCCAATACCCGCAGCGGTACGCCGCCGGTGGGCACCGAGAGCCGCGCCACCATGCGGGTCGGTGGCCGCCTCACCCGCGGCACGGTTCGGCTCGACGCGGCCATCCTGCTCGGCGTCACCTCACGCGATCCCGGCTTCGGCTTCACCGCGGGCGCGACCTACGTGTTCAAGGGGTTCACGATCCAGTAGCGCTTCACCTTCCCACTGCAACTGTCAACCGCAACTGCTACCGGCAGCTGCGCTATAGTTCCCGCCATGAACACGTTCTCATGGCGGAGAAGTCTGTCGCTCGCTCTGCTGTCGGCCGTGGCGTTCTCGGCGATCGCATTCGCGCAGCGCGGAGGGGGGCCGGCGGGTCCTCAGCAGACGACGTCGCCTGAGCCGCTCAAATTTCGCTACATGGGTCCTGCGGCGGCGGGACGTATCGCGACTGTCGCCGGCGTGCCCGGTGATCCCACCACCTATTATCTCGGTTCCGCGTCGGGCGGCGTGTGGAAGTCGACCGACAGCGGTGCGACATTCGCGCCGATCTTCGACGACCAGCCAGTCGCCGCGATCGGCGCAATTGCGGTCGCCGGCAGCGATCCCAACACCCTCTGGGTCGGCACCGGCGAGTCGTGGGTCATCCGCTACAGCGACGTGATGGGTGACGGCGTCTACGTCTCGAAGGACGCGGGCAACACCTGGAAGAACATGGGGCTCAAGGAGACCGGCCGCATCTCGCGTGTGCTGATCCACCCGACCAACCCGGACATCGTCTACGTCTGCGCCACCGGGCGGCTCACCGGGCCGCAGGACGAGCGCGGTGTGTTCAAAACGACCGACGGCGGCGCCAACTGGCAGCGCGTACTCTTCGTCGACCCCAACACGGGGTGCTCTGGCCTCTCGATGGACGGCAAGGACCCCAACATCCTGCTCGCCGGCACCTGGCAGGTCGAGCAGCACACCTGGGTGCAGCGCAGCGGCGGCCCCGGCAGCGGCGTCTACCTGACGAAAGACGGCGGCGCCAAGTGGACCAAGCTCACGAGCGGCATGCCGAAATCTCCCGTCGGCAAGATCGACGTGCAGATCGCGCCATCGAACAGCGCGCGCATGTATGCGCTGATTCAGACCGCCAACCAGGGATCGGTGTGGCGGTCGGACGACGCGGGCGCGACCTGGAAGGTCGTCAGCTGGGATCGCTCGCTCATCGGCCGCGCCGGCTACTACATCCGCATGGTGGTCAATCCCCAGAACGCGGACGACATCTTCATCATGAGCAGCAGCCTGCACCGCTCGCAGGACGGCGGCAGGAACTTCAGCGGCAACGGCGGCCAGTTCGCTTTTACGGAGGGCCAGGCCAGTTGCGGCGACTGCCACGACGTCTGGATCGATCCCAGGGATCCGGTTCGCTACATCACGGTGGACGACCTCGGCGCGTCGATCAACACCAAGGCCGGCGTCCAGAACATCCGGATCCCCAACGGGCAGATGTACCACGTGCACGTGGACAATCGCGTCCCCTACTGGATCTACAGCAACCGGCAGGACGACGGGACGATGCGGGGGCCGGTGACCAGCTCGGAAGACACCGCGAACGGCCGGCTGCCCGAAGGAAGCACGATGCCGATGCCGGGGGCTGGCGTCCGCGGCGGGCGCGGGGGCGGGCGCGGACGTGGTGCGGCGCCGATCGCCTGGCAGCCGAACATCGGCGGCTGCGAGTCGGGCTTCACGATTCCTGATCCGACCAACGCCGACATCGTCTACGCCAGTTGTTACGGCAACAAGGTAACGAAGTGGGATGCGCGAGCCGGCACGGCGCGCTCGATTCAGCCCTGGATGGTGTCGCTCGATTCACCGCCGAACGAAACGAAATACCGCTGCCACTGGACCTCGCCGCTGGCGATCGACCCGTTCGACACGAAAAACGTGCTCTACGGCTGCCAGATGATTCTGAAGACGAGCAACGGCGGCCAGTCGTGGACCGAGTTCAGCCCGGATCTCTCCACCAAGGATCCGTCGCGCATCGTCTCGAACGGCGGTCTGGTCGGCGACAACCTCGGCCAGTACAACGGCGAGGTGGTCTGGTCGCTCGAGTATTCGAAAATCCAGCGCGGGCTGATCTGGGCCGGCACCAACGACGGCAAGATCTGGAATACGCAGGACGGCGGGGGCACCTGGAACGACCTCACGACCAACGTCAAGGACCTGCCGTCGTGGGCGGCGTTCAACCAGCTCTGGCCCTCGACCTTCGACGCCGGCACCGCCTACGCCGCGGTCTCGCTTCACCTGATGGACGACCGCAAGCCCTACCTCTACAAGACCACCGATTTCGGCGCGACGTGGTCGAAGATCAACGGCAACATCCCGACCGGCCACCCGCTCGACTACGTGCTGTCGATGTCGGGCAACCCGAACCGGAAGGGCATGCTGTTCGCCGGCACGGGACGCGCGTTCTACTACTCGATGGATGACGGCGGCACGTGGACCCAGTTCAAGACCGGGCTACCGCCCGCGCCAGTGAGCTGGATTACGGTGGAGCCGCGATTCCACGACGTCGCGGTGTCGACCTACGGCCGCGGGCTCTACATCCTGCCGAACATCGCCCTGCTGGAGCAGACCGGATCGCCGCTGCCCCCCGCGCCCGGCATCACGAAGCTGTATGAACCGGCGCCGATCATCCGCCTCGCCCGCAGCGTCTTCCAGCAGGCCAACCGGCCGCATTTCCAGCTCGCGCTGGCGAGCGCCCCGGCCGGCCCGGTCACGATGGCGATCCTCGACGCCTCCGGCACCGTGCTGAAGACCGTGATGGTCGCCGCCAGGGCTGGACTCAACGGAATCGACTGGGATCTGTCGCTGGAGGCTCCCCGGCTGGTCGAACTCCGCACCACGCCGCCCGACAACCCGCACATCTGGGAAGAGGAGCGGTTCAAAGACGCGCAGGTCCGCGGCATCACGCACTGGGGCATCACCCCCTCCACCGGCATCCCGCTGGCAGCGCCGGGCAAATACCAGGTGCGCCTGACCGTCGACGGCGCCACGCTCATGCAGCCGTTCGAGGTCATCAAGGACCCCGCGGTGGCCTCATCGGTGGAGGATCTCCAGACCTCGACCGCCACGCAGATGCGCATCCGCGACGATCTGACGCAGACCTCCGAGATGGTCAACACGATGGAAATCTGGCGGAAGCAGGTCGAGGACCAGGTGGCAAAGAACGCCGCCAAGCCGAAGATCGTGAAGGCCCTCACGGATCTCGACAAGGCGATCTGGGCGGTCGAGAACACGCTCGTCTCCCGCTCGGAGATCCACAGCGACGACAAGTACTTTCCCGAGGCCTACAAGGTCTACATGAACCTGATCTGGCTGAGCGGCGGCGTCGGCCAGGGGGCCAGCGACGAAGCCGGGAGCATCGACTACAAGCCGACCGACACGCAGATGCAGGTGCTGGACGTAATCGAGAAGGAGCTGGCGTCGGCCAAGGCAGGCTTCGACAAGCTTCGGGGGACCGACCTCCCGGCGTTCAACAAGCTGATGGCCGGCAAGGTTTCCGAGATCAAGTAGCCGCCGCGGACTACGCGGACTACGTGGAATGCCGGGGCGGCATGCCGCGGCTCATGCTTCGTAAAATCGATCAACCGCCGCGGCTTCCTGGTCGCGGCGGGCGGCGTCCCACCCGAGTTCATCCGCGGCGATCGCCGCCACCGCCTGCACCATCGTGTCACCTGGGTGTCCTGCCGCTCCCAGCTCGCTGCGGCGGATGACGATGTCGGCGACCGTGCAGGCCATCTCCGCGCGGATGGCGTGGATCACTTCGGCGGCGACGTTGGGCTGGCCTGGAACGAGCGGCATGCGCCAGTCGCTGCGCTCCGCCATCAGGCGGACGATGGCGGCGGAGCGATCGCCGTAGATGGCGTTGAGGTGGCGGACGATGGGCGGCGCCAGTTCCAGTCCGACCGCGCGCGCGGTCTCGATCGTCAGCGCTTCGTGGTCCGAGATGCCCGCGCCCGGCAGCACGGTCGTGGCGGTGTTGGTGCGGCGTGCCGGCGCGCCCAACCGCTTCGCCGCGGCGGCGGCGGCGCGCGCGCCGACGGCGCGGGCCGTCGTGTATTTGACGCCGATGATGGTCAGCGCCCCAGGCGCACCGTCCCCGGTGTGATCCCGGATCTCCGCGGCGCCGAGCAGTTCCGCGCGGCCGTGCTTACCCTTCCGCGCGGGCACGATCCCGCGATGCACCAGGGTGACGTCGCCGCGCGACAGGTGCAGCCTCGGAAAGGCGGTGTTGGCGTCCGCGATCAGGTCGTCGATGTCGGCGGCCGTGACCGTCAGGTCGCCGGGCTGGACGAACTGCTCCGAGTGCGCGGTGCCGACGAGCGCGCGTCCCTGCCACGGGACCAGCGTCAGCATCAGACCGCTGCGTCCCGGCGCCGCCAGAGCCATGTCGCTCGCCGGCTTCGAGGTGACGAGGTTCATCGCCCGCACCAGCGGGACCTCGCGAGTGACGCCGAACATCGTCATCACGTCGGCGACCCTGGCGCCGGCGGCGTTGATCGTCACTTTCGCCCGCACCTCCAGCTCGGCTCCCGTCAGCGCGTCGCGGACGCGCATGCCGGACACCTGGCCCGCATCACGGAGCGCCAGCGTCGCCTGCGCGTAATTCACGAGCCGCGCGCCGCGCCCATCCGCGCCTTCGGCGAACGCGATCGCCAGACGGTTGGTGTGGAGGATCTGGTAGTCGTACCAGTTGGCGCCGCCGGTGAGGCCGTCCGGCCGGACACCGGGGAACAGTTTCAGCGTGGCGGCGCGAGACGTCAGGCGGGCCGGCGGGAGGTGCAACTCTCCTTCGAGGCCGTCGTTGCGGTGCCGTCCCAGCCACCGATCGAGGCGGAACGCCGCGCGCAGCGCCAGTCGGTTCTTGAGCCAGGAACGGTAGGTGCCGATGATGAAGGGGAGGGGACGAA
>JBKJRJ010000344.1:0-2910 GCA_046594705.1 Vicinamibacterales bacterium | reverse complement strand
CGATCGCACCGCCGGCGACATGTTCAAGAACGAGCGCGACGCCTCGCGCAAGCTGACCGACGCGGCCAACGCCATCCGCGACAAGCGCATCCGCGACAAGATCCGCTACTCCGACTCATTGCTCCGCGGCGGCAGCCAGACCTCCGACGTCGCCGCCTTCGACCGCGACATCCAGAACAACCTCGACGATCTCAAGAAGAAGATCGGCGAGGCGGCGTCAGCCGTCGGCAACACCAAGGCCGATCCCAACACCCAGGCGCTCGACAAGGCACGCCAGCTGGCGCAGGGGATGCAGTCGATGGGGGAGCGGATGCGGCAGGATGGGAAGGCCGAAGGCAGCGGGCAGAAGGCCGAAGGCCAGCCGGGTCAACCCGGCCAGCGAGGTCAGCCCGGGCAGCGGGGCAAGCCCGGACAGCAGGGGCAGCCGAGCCAATCGGGCCAACAAGGTCAACAAGGCCAACAGGGCCAGGGCCAGGGTCAACAAGGTCGGGGTCAACAAGGCCAGGGCCAACCAGGTCGGGGTCAACCAGGCCTGGGCGAGGGACAGGGTCAGGGCGAAGGGCAGGCGGGTGGCAACGGTGGCCGGAACCAGGGCGGCCGCTCGAATGGCGGGCGGAATGGCGAGGGCAACACCACCAGCCAGTCGATGAACCCGGTGGGTGGATCGATGGGCGATGCGCGCCCGCTGCCTGGACGCTTCTCCGGCGAGCAGGTGCGGCAGTTTCGCGGCGAGGCGCGCCAGCGGAGCGCTGACGCCGAGCAGCTTCGCCGCCTCCTCAGCCAGCAGAAGGTTGACGCGAAGGAGCTCGACGAGATCATCAAGGGGTTGCGCAAGCTGGACGACGACAGCGTGTACGCGAACCCTGAAACGCTCGCCCGCCTCGAGCAGTCGGTGACTGACAACATCAAGCGCTTCGAATACACGCTGCGCCGCCGTCTCGACGCCAACGCGAGCCAGGTCTTCCTCTCGGGAACCGACGATGTGCCCGAGCAATACCGCAAGCTGGTCGAGCAGTACTATCGATCGCTATCGAAAGGCGGCAGTAAGCAGTAAAAGACAAAAGACAAAAGACAAAAGACAGAAGGTAGAAGGGCGGAACACATGTGGCGAGGGCTTGCCCCGGGACTGCTCATTGGCATCATCGCCGCTGTCGGGGCCGCGCAGCAGCCCACGACGCCGCCTGCGGTTCAGGCCCAACTTCCGCGTCCCGAGCCGGGTGCAGGGTCCACGGCGGCTCAGCAGCGGCCGGTCTTTCGCGGCGGAACCCACTTCGTCCGCGTCGACGCCTATCCTCTGAAAGACGGCCGGGTGATCGAGGGGCTGGGAGCGCCGGACTTCGAGATCCTCGAGGACGGCACGCCGCAGACGATCGACAGCCTTGATTTCGTCCGCTTTGACACCTTCACGCCGGATGCGACGCGCCGCGATCCCTCATCGCAGCGCGAGGGCTTCGACCTGGCGGCCGATCCGCGCTACCGCGTGTTCGTCATCTTCGCCGACCTGACCTTCAGCACCTCGCAGGGGCCGTTTGCCGCCATGAACGACCTCCCGCACGTCCAGCAGCCGCTGGTGAACTTCCTCGATCGCATCCTGGGGCCGCACGACCTCTATGGATTTCTGACCTCTCGGAACTCCGTCAAGGATCTCGTCCTCGCGCAGAAGAGCACGGTGACCAGCGCCCGGATCGTCGACATGTGGCGGGCCTCGTTGATCGATCGGGATGAAGCGGACGGGCTGGTCGGCTGCGGCTGCGGCAATGTGAAGGGGCCCGAGTGCGACGCCATCATCGGGGAACTGCAGGCGCGCCACCGCGCCGATGCGACCTACAGCACGCTCCGTGATCTGGTGGGGCAGCTGGGTTCGCTGCGCCAGGAACGCAAGAACATCGTGCTCGCCACCAACCTGCTGCCGCGCTGGGGACCGAACACCGCGCTCCTCGGCCGGCGCGGTGCCGCCTCGCCGAGAGTCGGGGTCGTCAGCGGGCGTCTGACCAGCGGAGACCGCACGACGCCGGGAGCCGTCGACCAGTCGTACTGTTCGGCGGAGTTCCAGCGCCTGGCGATGATGGACTTCGAGCCGCGCTACCGGGAACTCCTGCGGGACGCCAAGAAGGAGAACGTCAGCTTCTACGTCGTGACGCCTGGCGGCCTGCAGGCTCCCGCGACGACATCGGGCATGGCTGCGTTGAAACACGCCACCGACGACCTGGTGGCGCTGGCGAACGAAACCGATGGCATCGCCATCGTCAACACCAACGACCTCAACGGCGGCATGAAGAAAATCGCCGACGATCTCGCTGCCTACTACGTGCTCGGCTACTACACCACGAACACGAAGTTCGACGGCGGCGTGCGCAACATCAAGGTGCGTCTGAGGTCGAGCGGACAGGCCATACGCGCGCGGCGGCAGTACCGCGCGCCGACCAGGTCGGAGATCGCCGCGCTTGCCTTGGGCGCCTCCACGGCGCGCTCCGCGCCCTCCGCGGCAGCATCACCCAGCCCGGCGGAAGCCGCCCTGACGCTGCTGGAGCGCGCGAACCGCCCGTTCGCTGCCTACGGCGCGTCGGCGGGCACGCAGTTGACGGTCGTGGCGGAGCTCTCGGCCGCGTCGATCCAGGCCGGCCGCTGGAAGGACGGCGCCGAGATCGCCGTCGCGACAGCCGCTGCCGACGGCACCGAGCTCGGCACCGCGCGCGGCACGCTCGAGCCCGGGACCTACTCGTCCACGATCACCCTGACGCCGTCCGCGCGCCCGGCACGCGTGTCGGTCCGCTTCACGAGCGGCGCCGCTCCGCCGGCCGACGACTGGTTCGTGCTGGATGGCTCGCCGGGGACGCTGGTGGGCGAAGGGCTTGCGTACCGGTCGGCCTCCCGCGTCGCGCGGCGCCCGGTCGCCACCTTCGAGTTTGC
>JBKJRJ010000330.1:0-3222 GCA_046594705.1 Vicinamibacterales bacterium | reverse complement strand
GGCGGCAGCGGGGCGTTGCCGCGTTTCGCGAACCACACGGCCGTCCCGGCTGACAGCAGCACCAGCGCCAGCATGGTCGCCGTGGCCGCCTTCCATTGCCTATCTCGCGCAACCGGCTTGAGTGCCGGCCGGCCATCCGGGTCGAGCGAACCCAGCTCCTCGACGAGCGACGCGGTGGTGTCGTATCGGCGTTCAGGAAGGGGCTGCAGGCACTTCGTGACGATTCGATCCAGCGCCTCGGGCACGCCGGGCGCCAGCGTGCGAACCGGTGGAGGCTGTTCCTGCATGCGCCCCATCATCTCGGAGAGCGCGTTCTGCGTCGCGATGCGCCGCCGGCCGACCAGCATGTCGTGCAGGATCAAACCGAAGGAGTAGAGGTCGGCGCGATGATCGACCTCGGCGCCGCGCGCCTGCTCCGGTGCCATGTACTCGAGCGTGCCCATGATCGCACCCGCCGCGGTTGCGGTCGCGCCGCCCGCCGTCACCGAGCGTGAGATCCCGAAGTCCATGATCAACGCCTGGCCGTCGTTGTCGATCATGATGTTCTCGGGCTTGAGGTCGCGGTGGACCACCCCGGCGTCGTGCGCGGCCGAGAGGCCGGCGGCGATGTGCTTCGCGAACGTCAGCGCCTCGGACGGCGGCAGCCGCTCGCGCTCGCGCAGCACCTGGGCCAGGTCGCGCCCCTCGACGTACGGCATCGTCAGGTATTTGATGCCGTCGATCTCCCCGAGGTCGTGGATGCGGACGACGTGCTTGTGGGTGACCTGCCGCGCCAGCAGCAGTTCGCGCTTGAAGCGACGCTCGAGCTCCAGCGCCACTTGGGGATCGGCGTTGATCTCCGGCCGGATGACCTTCAGGGCGACCGCCACGCCGAGTTCCGAGTCCCAGGCCTGGTAGACGACACCCATGCCGCCGGCGCCCAGCTCCCGCAGGATGCGATACCGCGTGCCGAAAGGGGCGCCAAGGGCGAGCGGGCCCGTGACACCAGCTGGACGGGCCGGACCGGCCGTTGCCAGGGGACCGGTCCCGTAGGTCATCGTCTCGGAGTCGGCGGGGGTCAGGGCGGACATCCCCGGGAACGGCGTACGGCAAGCCTGGCACGCGGTCGCGGGGAGAGGCGTGTCGGTGCCGCAGTTGGAACAGTGCATTTGAGGAGATCAGTCTATAGAGCGGCATTATGCCCCCAAAGCGCCGGCCGGTGATAGAATCCGCCGAGTCGCCATGGCTGCGCGCCTTGCCACCTACCTCGTCGTCGCAATCGTGGCGGGCACGTTCATCGCCGGCCTCATCGTCGGAGCCCAGCGCGCCGACGACAGCGGACCGGTCGATCTCATCATCCACAACGCCAGGGTTTACGCGGCCGACGATCTCGGGACGATGGCCGACGCGGTCGCCATCCGCGGCAACAAGATTCTCAAGGTCGGGGGCGAGCGCGAGATCCTGCGCTATCGCCGGCCGCAGACGACGGTCATCGACGCCAAGGGGGCGGCGGTCCTCCCGGGGTTCGATGATGCCCACGTGTCGCTGATCGCCGGAGGCCTGGGGCGTGAGGGGGTGCAGCTGTTCGGCGCGGCCACCCTCGCGGAGGTCGAAGCCCGCCTGACGGAGTGGGCAGAGACGCGTCCGGATGCCGCCTGGATCACCGGCTCGGGATGGTCATACGACCTGTTCGCGGATCAGCCGACGCGCACCCAGCTCGATGCCGCGCTCCGCGATCGCCCCGTGCAGCTGCTCTCGCAAGACGGGCAGGCGCTCTGGCTGAACTCCAAGGCGCTCGCCGCCGCGCACATCACCCGGCGCACGGCGGACCCCGTGCACGGCGTCATCGTCCGCGACCGCCGCGGCGACCCGACCGGGCTGCTCAAAGGCGCCGCGATGACGCTCGCTGAAAAAGCGCTGCCCAAGCCGACCCGGGAAGACCGGGCGCACGCGCTCCAGGCGGCCATCCGCGAGGCCCAGCGGCGTGGGATCACGAGCGTGCAGGATGTCGGCGCGGCGCCGGGCGACCTCGACCTCTACGACGCGGCGCGTGATGCCGGGACCCTCGCGCTGCGGGTCTACGCCGCCGTGCCGGCCACCCGGACTACGCCCGAGGATCTCGACGCGATCGCGAAGCGATATCCCGACGATCCCCTGCTCAAGACGGGTCTCGCGGCGATCACGTTCGACGGCTCCGTGGAATCGCAGACCGCCGCGATGGTCGAACCGTACGCGCCCAAGGGCAGCGCCGGAGGCGACCTCAGGATGCCGGCAGCGGACCTGTCGAAGCTGGTGGCGATGCTCGACGCCCGGGGCTGGCAGATTGCCGTGAGCGCCTCGGGCGACCGCGCCGCCAGGCTCACACTCGACGCTTTCGGCGCCGTCGCCAAGACGGCCCATGCGGCGAAAGCGCCGCGGCACCGCATCGAGAAGGTCACAGTGGTGGACCCCAAGGACATGGCGCGCTTCGGCGCGCTCGGCATCATTGCGACGCTGCTGCCGCTGCATGCGACCGGGGGCGGCGTGATGAACTGGTCGAAGACCGTGGGACCAGAACGGGCGCCGTTCGGCTGGCCGGCGAGAAGCCTGAGCGCCGCGGGAGCGCACCTGGCCTTCGGTAGCGACGCGCCCCGGCTCCCGATGGACCCGCTGGCGGGCCTGCGCGCCGCGGTCACGCGTCCCGGGCTGCAGGCCCCCGAGCAGTTGACGCTGAAGTCGGCGATCAACGCCTGGACGTCCGGCGCGGCCTGGGCGTCCTTCGACGACCATCGTAAGGGCACCATCAAGGCCGACATGCTGGCCGACATCGTCATCCTGTCGACCGACATCTTCAGCGGTCCGGCCAAGCTGGAAGCCGCCGATGTCGTGATGACCATCTTCGACGGCAAGATCGTCTATCGCCGCCCTTCGTAGTTATCCTCCCGCCTGAAGGCCACAGGGCACTTTGGCCTGCCAGTGCGTCCCGCCCGGGCGACTTACCGCGCGTCGAATGCGCGAACGACCGTGCCCCCCTTCATCACGAACCTCACGCGGCGCAGCGACGAGATGTCGCGGGTGGGATCGCCGTCGACGGCGATCAGATCCGCCAGCAGGCCTTCCTTGACCGAGCCGATCCGATCCTCCAGTTGCAGCACTCGCGCGGCGACGGACGTCGCACTCCTGACGGCGTCGGCGGGCGGCATGCCGTAGCCGACCATCAGCTCGAGCTCGCGCGCGTTGTCGCCGTGGGTGAAGACGCCGACG
>JBKJRJ010000254.1:0-3782 GCA_046594705.1 Vicinamibacterales bacterium | reverse complement strand
TCGCGGTCGCATGGTGGCGCTGGTCGTGTGGGCATGGCTGGCGGCGCCGGGAGCGGCGGCCACGCGACTCCCCCCCGTGGCCGTCCGCGCCATGGAGGGTGTCTCGACCGAGGAGTTGCGCAGATACGTGGGCGCGCTTGCGAGCGATGAGTTCAACGGCCGCGGCGTCGGCGACCCCGGCAATCGCGCGGCCGAGGAGTTCATTTGCGCTGCGTTGCGCGCGAACGGTGTGACGCCAGCGGGTGCGAATGGCTCGTGTTACCAGCCGGTGGAGGTCTACAGCCCGGCGCTCGGATCCCGGGCCCGCCTGGTGGTCTCTCATGAAGACGGGCTCATCCTGGCGGACCTGACCGCGGGACCCGATTTCTATCCGCTGCCCGAGACCGGGGCGCAGGCCGTGACGGCGCCGCTGCTGTTCGCCGGATACGGCATTGCCGCGCCGGCCGTGAAGCACGACGACTACGCCCGCCTGGAGGCGCGCGGGGCGATCGTGCTGGTGCTGGACGGCGTCCCCGACGGATGGCCCGAGCGCGACCGGGCGGCACTCGGCAGCCTGGCGCGGAAGCTGGCCGACGCGGCCGCCCACGGCGCGCGCGGCGTGATCGTGATCGGCACCTCTCTGCCGGACTACCAGGCCGTGTGGCCCGCGTACACCTCCGTGCGCCAGGCCCGCTACGAGCTGCTCTCCACCCTCCGTTCGAAGACCAGCGCCGTGGGGACGATGTCGCAGCAGGCGGCTGCGCCGGTCCTGCGGGCGTTAGCGGAACGGCGCCCGCTGTCGGCCGCGCTGACGCCCGACCTCGTCGCCACGCCGGTCACCATGCACAATGTGCTGGGGATCGTGGAAGGCCGGGATCCCAGGCGGCAGGGGGAAATGGTGGTGGTCGGCGCGCATCTCGATCACGACGGGACGGACGCCGAGGGGCGGATCTACAACGGCGCGGACGACAATGCGTCGGGTACGGCGGCGGTGCTGGCGGCGGCGGCCGCATTGGCGCGCGCCGCGGCAGGAGGCGAGCGCCCCGCACGAGCCGTGCTCTTCGCGCTGTGGAACGGCGAGGAAAAGGGCTCGCTCGGCGCGGAGGCATTCGTGGCCGCGCCGCAGCCGCGCCGGCGGGTGGTGGCGAACCTCAACCTCGACATGGTCGGCCGTCACGAAGAAGTGCCCGATCCTCACGACTGGCGGTTCCAGGGGCTGCCGAAGATCGACGCGTCCTCCAGCGGCAACACGCTGCACCTCCTGGGCTACAGCTACACGCCTGAGCTGGCGGCGATGGTTCGGGACGCCAACGACGCGGTCGGGCTGACGCTCCTCGAAGATTATGACGCGGGGGCGCAGCAGCTGCTCCAGCGGTCGGACCAGTGGGCCTTCCTGTCGCGTGGAATTCCCGCGCTGTTCCTGACGACCGGGCTCCACCCGGATTACCACACACCGGCCGACGACACGGACCGGATCGATTTTGGCAAGCTCGCCCGGATCAGCAGGCTGGCCGCTCGGGCTGCCTGGATCATCGCCGACGGGCCCGAGCCGGGACTGAAACAACGCTAATGGCTGAGACGACCGAGACGACCCCGCTGCCGAACGAACTGCCCGTCATCCCGCTGCGTGGCGCGGTCGTGCTGCCGATGACGGTCGCCCCGCTCGGCGTCAGCCGGCCGGTGTCGGTGGAGGCCGTCAACCGGTCGCTCGCGGGCGATCGGATGGTCCTCCTCCTGTTGCAGACCAATGACAGCGACGAGCCGACGCCCGAAGACCTCCACCGGGTCGGGACGGTGGCGATCGTCCGGCAGATGGCCAAAGGCCAGACCGGCATGCGGGTACTGGTCGAAGGCGTGGCGCGCGCCCGCGCCGAGTTCCTGCAGACCGAGAAGGGACATCTCACGGCCCTCATCAAGCCGATGCCCGAGAGCTCCGAGCGGTCGCTCGAGATTGATGCCCACGTGCGGCGGCTGCAGGACCTGGTCGATCGGGCGCTGTCGATCGCGACGGGCCTGTCGCCCGATATCCGCACGCTGGTGACCTCGCTCGACGATCCGCTGCGGGTGGCCTACCTGCTGGCCAGCCTGCTGGACATGAAGCCCGAGGACAAGCAGAAGCTGCTCGAAGAGCCCAGCCTGTCGATCAAGCTCGACGCCGTCGCCACCGCGCTGTCGCGTGAGATCGACGTGCTCGAGCTCAAGGGACAGATCGAATCGCGCGCGGAAAAGGAGATGACCGACGCGCAGAAGCAATACGTCCTGCGCCAGCAGATGAAGGCCATCCAGTCCGAGCTGGGCGAGGGAGACGGCGAAGTCCAGGAGCTGCGCCAGCGGATCGCGGAAGCCAACCTGCCCGAATCGGTGGCGCTGGTCGCCAACCGCGAGGCCGATCGTCTCGAACGCATGAGCGCCGCCGCTCCCGAGTACCAGATGATCCGCACCTACCTGGACTGGGTGCTCGAGGTGCCCTGGCAGAAGCGGACGGAGGATCGCATCGATCCGGTCGAGGCGCGGCGCGTGCTCGACGCGGACCACTACGACCTCGACAAGGTCAAGGAACGAATCGTCGAGTATCTCGCCGTGCGGAAGCTGAAGGGGGACATGAAGGGTCCCATCCTCTGCTTCGTCGGCCCCCCGGGCGTCGGCAAGACCTCGCTCGGGCAGTCGATCGCGCGCGCGATGAACCGCAAGTTCGTGCGCATCTCGCTCGGCGGCGTCAGGGACGAGGCCGAAATCCGAGGACATCGCCGCACCTACATCGGCTCGATGCCCGGCCGGCTGGTGCAGGCGCTGAAAAGCGCCGGCTCCTCGAATCCGGTGCTGATGCTGGACGAGATCGACAAGGTCACCGTCGGCGTCCAGGGCGATCCCGCGGCGGCGCTGCTCGAAGTGCTCGACCCGGCGCAGAACCATGCCTTCCGCGATCACTATCTCGAGGTCCCCATCGACCTCTCGAGCGTGCTGTTCATCGCGACCGCGAATCAGCTCGGCACGATTCACCCGGCGCTGCTCGATCGGATGGAGATCATCCAGTTGAGCAGCTACACCGAGGAGGAGAAGGTGCACATCGCGACGATGTATCTCGTGCCCCGGCAGCTTGACGAGCACGGACTGACCCCGCCGCAGCTCACGATCGAGGACGGGGCGCTGCGCCGGGTGATTGCCGAGTACACGCGCGAGGCGGGCGTGCGCTCACTCGAACGGCAGGTCGGCGCGATCGCCCGGAAAGTGGCGGCCAAGGTCGCCACCACCGAGGCCTACATCGGCCATGTCACCGCGGCGGAGGTGCCCGATTACCTCGGCCCCGCGCGGTTCCGCTCGGACGGCGCCTTCAGGCTGTCGCGTCCCGGCGTCGCGACCGGCCTCGCCTGGACCGAAGTGGGTGGCGACGTGCTCTACATCGAGGCGGTGCTGCTGCCTGGTGGCAGCGGGCACCTCACGCTGACGGGACAGCTCGGCAGCGTCATGCAGGAGTCGGCCCGCGCCGCGGTCAGCCATGTGCGCCAGATGTCGCTGTCGCTCGGGATAGCGCCCGAGATGCTCAGCCAACACGATCTCCACATTCACGTCCCGGCCGGCGCAATTCCGAAGGACGGCCCGTCGGCGGGCGTCACGATGGCGACGGCGATTGTGTCGGCGGCGCGCGGCGTCCCGGTGCGCGCCGACGTCGCGATGACGGGTGAAATCACCCTGTCCGGCCTCGTGCTCCCGGTGGGCGGCATCCGCGAGAAGATGCTGGCGGCGCGCAGCCACGGCATCAAGACGGTCATCATTCCACAGGCCAACATGGACGACCTGCAGGA
>JBKJRJ010000163.1:0-9209 GCA_046594705.1 Vicinamibacterales bacterium | reverse complement strand
CGAGCATGACGCGTCCGAGCGGACCGCTGCCGCCCGAGCCATCGGCCCGGCCCATACGATCGACGTGAGACTCCCAAGGAGTGCGAACAGACACGATGATGATGCGGCGTGAAGCCGATGGCCTTGGAATAGCACGAGGTGTGCCACAATGGGACTTTTCACGACCTTGCCGCGAATTGCACGCCTGTAGGGCTAAAATAGCAATAAAAACGATTATTGGTCCCAGCCCTGCCGTGTTCCAGATCGGGACAACGATCGCGATTTCGACAGCCGTCGAGACCCGGACGGGCGGGCGCTGAGGCTCGAATCAGCCCTTGAGGATCTGGCGGACCGGGTCGGGAAGCAGGCGCTGTCCGAGCTTCCAGCAGGTCTGACACGCCGCACAGTCGTAGAAGTGGACTGGGATTTGCGGCATCGATGCCGACTGGGTGCGAAAGGCGCCTGACGAGACTTCGGTGGTGACGTGGACGAGAGGCGTCCCGCAGGTGGGGCACGGCGGGTCGGGCGGACGTTGGGTCACTGCAGCTCCTTCCGTCATCACTTTTCCTCAATGAATTGAATTTCTATTAAAAAATTGACCTGAAGTGGCGTTTTCTCATACAAACAACTGAAATGGCTGCAGTCCGTCGCGGTCTCCTGACTGTATTCGGCAATGCCCTTGCCTTCGCGTTCACCGTGGTCATTGGCATTGCTGTGGGCTGCGCCCTGAGCGTCGGGGACGCGTTCGACGACCCGTGGGCGGCGGAGAAGCGCCGGTCTGAGCGGTCATCTCAACATCGACGTTAGGCCGTTCGTCGATTCTCCGAGCCGGATTCCTAAAATCTCAACAAATGTCGACGTTATCAGCGCAACCCGCGTGAAGACAACAATTTACCATCCTCCAGTTGTTGCCGGCGCTGTTACGCGGTGCCGATCGCGCGCTACCTTCCCAGCTGGAGGGCGTTCACGATTCCGGTCGCGCCCAGCGTGTAGACACGGCCGCCGCTGAGGGCTGGCGTCGCGCGTGGACCGGCGCCGGCATTCGACTCCCAGAACCGGACTGGATCGCGATGTCTCCATACCGGCTGGCCGGTGGAGACCTTGTAACAGGCGACGATCTCGTCTTGGCCGCGCTGCTCCTGCGTGTAGAGATAGTCGCCACCAACGGCGAAGGACGACCAGCCCGGTCCGATCGCTCGGCGCCACAGTTCGGTGGGCGGTGACGTGGACCAATCGGAGACGATGCGCACATCGCGAATGACGCCGTTTCGATCGCGTCCACGAAAACCGGGCCACTCCGCCGCCAGGTCCGTCGCCCGCGCGGGCGGTTCCGTCTTTGCTGTGGCCGGAGCGACTGGAGGATCTGCCGCGGTCGCATCAGCCGCACGCGCAACCGGCTCAGTGGGTATGGCGGCGACGGTTTCGGCCAGCCCTGGCGGCTGGGGTTGGTTGCTCGTTTGCGCTAGGAGCCGCTCCTCGGCAGTTGGCAGCCACCGCCACGTCAGCTGCGAACCGGCGTCGCCTGTCACGCCGTCGGTCCGCAAGAGCGTGAACACAGCGCAGGCGAGCACGATGGCCACGACCATCGGCACCCACTGTCGTGTCGCGACACGACGGCCGGCCGCTGCGCCGACAAGGGCGAGGCCGAGCACAGGTGCGATGTACGCCGGCAGGACGAAACCCATGCCTGCCGCGATGGAGGGGTGAACCAGAAGCGATGTCGTCCATACTGAAACGAGCATCAAGACGATGGCACCCACGCGCGCTGACCAAGGCGCGCGACTGAAGCACAACCACCACAGCACGATCAGAAAGGTGCAGAGGAGTGCTCCCAGGACTCCCTGGAGGAACATCGTCGGGCTGACGACCGGCAGGCCGAATCTGAGCAGCAGGAGCATCACCGCCAGGGCCACGCCGGGCCACAGTCGAAGTGCCTTTGGTGGAGTCGCGGCAGGGTGTGCGATAGCCAGGTCCGTCTCCATCTCACAGTCAACTGATGCTGACGAGGAGAGGCGCCGCTGCGTACGGTCAGCGGCGGCCATCGATTCGACGGTGTCGCTCACCATCCATGCGACCCGCCTCGGAAGAATACCCCGGGAGAGTCTCCACGGCGTTTGCAAATCATCTGGACGCCAGACCGAAAGCGGGTGGTGCAACGAGGCAACAGACGATCGGAAACATGAGCGGGGTTCCGAGGGTGAACCGAGTTAACGCGGAAGACGCCCTATCAGACGCTGGGCCCCTCCCGGCGCGGCTGGCGACGCCCTCTGACGGTCCCACCGACTTATTCCTGCGCGGGCCCTTAGGCCAGCAGTTTCTTCACCACGTCGCCATGCACGTCGGTGAGGCGGAAGTCGCGGCCCTGGAACCGGTAGGTCAGCCGCGTGTGATCGATGCCCATCAGGTGGAGGATCGTGGCCTGCAGGTCGTGCACCGACACGGGATCTGACACCACGTTGTAGCTGAAGTCGTCGGTCTCGCCGAGCACGGCCCCGCGCGTGGTGCCGCCACCGGCCACCCACATGCAGAAGTTCCGCGGGTGATGATCGCGGCCGTAATTCGTGTCCATCAGCTTCCCCTGGCAAAACACGGTCCGTCCGAATTCTCCACCCCAGACGACCAGCGTGTCGTCGAGCAGTCCGCGCTGCTTGAGATCCGTCACCAGCGCCGCGCTCGCCTGATCGGTGCCTTTGCACTGCAGCGCCATGTCACGCGGGAGGTTGAAGTGCTGATCCCAGCCGCGATGATAGAGCTGGATGAACCGGACGTTCCGCTCCGCCAGCCGCCGCGCCATCAGGCAGTTCGCGGCGTAGGTCCCCGGCTTGCGCGAGTCCGGTCCATACAGTTCGAAGACCGAGTCCGGTTCCTTCGACAGATCCATCAGCTCCGGCACGGAGGTCTGCATCCGGTAGGCCATCTCGTACTGCGAGATCCGCGTTTCGATTTCGGGATCGCCGTAGGCGGCCTGCTTCATCGTATTCAGCTTCCTGACGGCGTCGAGCATCGCTCGCCGTGTGGGCTTGCTGACGCCGGGGGGATCGTCGAGATAGAGCACCGGCGCGCTGCCGGCGCGGAACCGGACCCCCTGGTGCGCCGACGGAAGGAACCCGCTGCCCCACAGCCTCGAGAACAGCGGCTGGTCGGCGGTGAGCGCGTTGGCCTGCGACAAAAGGACGACGAAGCCCGGGAGGTTCTGGTTCTCGCTTCCCAGGCCATAACTGAGCCACGCTCCCATGCTCGGCCGGCCCGGCTGCTGGAATCCGGTCTGGATGAACGTGATCGCGGGATCGTGGTTGATCGCATCCGTGTTCATCGTCTTGATGACCGTGATGTCGTCGACGATCTTTGCCGTATAGGGCAGGAGCTCGTTGACCCAGGTCCCGGACTGGCCGTGCCGGCTGAACTCGAACTGCGATTTCGTCACCAGCAGCGCCGACTGCCCCATCGTCTGCGCGACGCGCTGGCCCTGACGCACGGAGTCGGGGATCTGCGTGCCATGGAACTTCGCGAGCGCCGGCTTGTAGTCGAAGGTCTCGAGCTGCGACGGGCCGCCGGACTGGTGGAGGAAGATGACCCGCTTGGCCTTCGGCGCGAAATGCGGAAGATGCTGCTGCGCGAACAGGTCCTCGCGCATCAGCGCGCCCAGGGCGGCGGCGCCGATGCCGCGAGCGGTGAGCCCGAACAATTGACGCCGGGTCAGATGGAGGTCGAGTTCGTTCATTGCTTGGTGATCGTCTCGTCCAGGTTGAGAATCACGCTCGCCACCGTCGTCCACGCGGCCAGCTCTCCGGCGTCGAGCCGGCTGTCGCGCCCAGATTCGCCGACGTCGATGAGTCTGACGGCCGATCGTCGATCGGCGGCGAACGAACGCCGCCGTCCCTTGAGCAGATCGCGCAGGACGCCGACTTCCTTACCCGTCGGCGTGCGCGCCGTCGCCAGCCGGAACGCATAAATGACGCGGCTCTTGTCGTCCTTGCCGCCTTCGAGCAGCGCGCGCTGAGCCAGGGCGCGCGCCGCCTCGACGTAGGTCGGGTCGTTCATCAGCGCGAGCGCCTGCAGGGGTGTATTCGTCAGCGCGCGGCGGGCCGCGCACTTCTCCCGATCGGGCGCGTCGAAGATCGCGAGAGACGCCGGTGGAACCGTACGCTTCCACAACGTATACATACCGCGGCGGTAGAGGTCCTTGCCGCTACTCTGCTCGTACGACTGCCCGGCGTAGCCTTCGCCGAACGCCATCTCCTCCCACAATCCGTTCGGCTGGTACGGACGCACGCTGGGACCGCCGATCTGCCGATTGAGCAGCCCGCTCGCCGCCAACGCCGTGTCGCGGATCGTTTCGGCGTGGAACCGGTATCGCGGCCCGCGCGCCAGGAGCCGGTTGTCCGGGTCTCGTTCGCGCAGGGCTGGCGTCACGATCGAGGATTGACGGTAGCTCGCCGACGTCACGATCGCCCGCTGCATCGCCCGAACGTCCCAACCCGTGCGCACGAATTCAGTGGCCAGCCAGTCGAGCAGCTCCGGGTGAACCGGCCGCTCCCCCTGCACGCCGAAATCTTCCTGCGTCTTGACGATGCCGTCGCCGAAGTACATCTGCCAGAAGCGATTCACCGCGACCCGCGCCGTCAGCGGATGGTTCGGATCGACGAGCCACCGCGCCAGCGTGAGGCGGTTGGGCGGCATGTCCTTCGGCAGCGGCGGCAGCATCGCCGGCACACCAGGCTGCACCTTCTCGGTCGGGTTGCGATAGTCGCCGCGCGCGAGCACGAACGTCTCTCGCGGTTTCTCCATGTCTGCCATCACCATCGCGGTCGGCACGCGTTTCTCGAAGTCCTCTTTCTCCTTGTTCAGCGCCTTGAGCTCGGCCTGCGCCTTGCGGAGCGCCTCCGGCGCGGCGTGGGTGAGGAAGTACTCGCGAACTTCCGCGGCCTCCGCCGCCGCGCGCTTGCCGAACACGCCGGACATGATGACGCGAGCCGGATCGTGAATCGCGAGATTCGCGATCTGCCCCGGCTCGAGCACGCGGCCGTAGACCCGCAGGTCGTCGATCTGGCCGAGGAACGGCGGGCCAAGGCTCCGGCGCCCGATCGTCAGCGGCGCATCGCTGGCCATCGGTCCCGCCAGTGTGTCGCGGGCGATCTCGACGGCCGCCGGCTCGCCGTCCACATAGAGGCGTGCTCCTGCCGCCTTGCCGGATCCGTCGTAGGTCAGGGCCACGTGATGCCAGTCGCCGAACCTGAATCGATCACGGGTTGTGATCTGGATCGCACCGGCCGGAGCGTCAGAGGCGAGCGTGACCGTCAGGCGCCCCGCCCACCGCTGAATCCCGACGAGCAGGATGTCGTCGAAGCGCCAGTCGTAGCCTCGCCGCCCCGGCGCGTCATGCAGTCTCTGGACCACCTGCATCGGCTGATTGCCGCGCGGCTTCACCCAGAACGCGATCGAGAACCGATCCGTCCGATCGAACCGCCCGACGTCGCCGAAGCTGACCTCGGAATCTCCGTCGAACGACACGGCCCGTCCGATGCGGCCGGCATCGAACGTCGGATCACCGGTGATCATCCGCCCGTGCTGGAATCGGCCCGAGATGTCGGAAAAGTTTCCGTCGAGCTCGTAATGCGCGACCAGCGCGTCGGCGCCGGGATCGACGCCGCGGGGAACCAGTGGCGCCAACCCCTTCTCCCACTCGCGCTGCAGCGGATCGACCACGACGTCCGCGAGCGCGTCGGTTCTCGCTGCGATGGCCGCGTCGAGCTCGTCGAGCCGGGTCTGCTGGTCGTGCGACGGCAGCGGCAGAAGCGGCGCCGCGTTGCCGAGACGGCCGTCGAGCCCTCGCTCGGGCACGGAGTTGAAAAAGGCAAAGAACTGGTAGAACTCCTTATGGGTGATGGGGTCGTACTTGTGCGAATGACACCGCGCGCACCCCATCGTCAATCCCATGAAGGCGCTCGACGTCGCTTCGACTCGATCGACGACGTACTCGACGCGGTACTCCTCGGCGATCGCGCCTCCTTCGAAGTTGATCATGTGGTTGCGGTTGAAACCCGACGCGACCTTCTGATCGCGGGTCGCGTTGGGGATCAAGTCTCCGGCGATCTGCTCGACGACGAACTGGTTGAATGGCACGTTGCGGTTGAACGCGTCAATCACCCAGTCGCGCCACGGCCACATCTCGCGAGGGGTATCGATGTGGTAACCGTGGGTGTCGGCGTAGCGCGCCGCGTCCAGCCACCCCATCGCCAGGCGCTCGCCGTAATGCGGCGACTGCAACAGCGCGTCGACCCGTCGCTCGTAGGCGTCCGGCGCCTGGTCGGCGCGGAACGCGTCGACTTCGGCCGGCGTCGGCGGCAGTCCGGTGAGGTCGTAGGTGATGCGTCGCAGCAGCGTTTCCTTGTCCGCTTCGGGCGAGGGCTGAAGCCCCTCGCGCTCGAGCCGGGCGAGGATGAACGGATCGATCGGATTGCGCGTCCATCCGGCCCGCGCGGTCGGCGGCGGATCCGGGCGTGTGGCCGGAACGTAGGCCCAATGCGTGTCCCACGGGGCGCCCGCGTCGATCCATCGGCGCAGCACGGAGATCTGCGTGTCCGTCAGCGTGTGCCCCGACTCCGGTGGCGGCATCCGCTGCTTCGGATCGGGATGCGTGACCATCTCGATGAGCAGGCTCTCGGTGGCCTTGCCGGGCTCAATGACGCCGCGCTTGGCAAACGCGCCCTCACGGGTGTCAAAGTGAAACCTCGTCTTGCGCTGCTGCTCGTCCGGACCGTGGCAGGCAAAACAGTTGTTGGAGAGGATCGGGAGGACCTCCCGCGTGAAACTGACCGGCGCGCGGCCCGGCTGGTCCTGCGCCCGCATCCCCACGGTCACGCTCACGATGAGGGCGACACATGCAGTGGCGAGCAAGGACGCGCGAAGGTCGCAGGACATGTGGAGCGGTCATCTTGCCACAGGATGACGCTTCCGGGCCGGCACCTGGCCTAGCGTCCTACGATTCGGGACGTGCGCAAGCCTGGCACCGCGGCGGTCCTCAGCGCGATCGCCCCCCGTCGCCATGATGGTTCTGGTTGCGCAAGGGCTGCAGCGATGTGCCGCGCGGTGCCGCACGCTGCGAAGCCGCCGGGCGAAAACCTTTGGAAACGGCCGCATCTGCAATCAGTCGGGCGGGACTCTTAATCTGCGGGTTGTCGGTTCGATTCCGAGGACGATAGAAACATTAGCGGGGTTCCGAGCGTGAACCGACTTAACGCGGAAGACGCCCTAGCAGACGCTGGGCCCCTCCCGGCGCGGCTGGCGACGCCCTCTGACGGTCCCCGGGCACACAACGCCCCTCGACACAGCGGCTCCAGATATCTGTAGGACTTAGTCTATTGACTTAGTCTATCATTGCCGCATGAAGAACCGGGACCGGAAGACGGTCAACGTGCATGAGGCGAAGACCCACCTCTCGAAGCTGCTCGAACGGGTGGAGGCCGGGGATGAAGTCATCATCGCGCGGGCGGGACACCCGGTCGCGCGATTGATTCCGTTCGCCCGTCCTCGAAAACGCCCACTGGGGCTCGATGCGGGCCACGGATTCATCGCCCCGGATTTCGACGCGCCGCTGCCTGACGATGTGGCCGCGGATTTCGAGCGGTGAGGATCCTGCTCGACACGCAGTGCTGGCTGTGGATGGCGCTGTCGCCGGAGAGGTTCTCGCCCCGCGCGCGCGTGATGGTCGAGGCGCGGGAGAACCTCCTGTACCTGTCCGCCGCCAGCGCCTGGGAGATTGCGATCAAGCACGCCCTCGGGAAGCTCCGGCTTCCGGAGCCGCCGCTCACCTACGTCCCGGCCCGCCTCGCCGCGCTCGCGGTACAGCCACTGGCGATCGAACTGCAACACACCCTTCAGGTCGGGACCTTGCCGCCGCATCACCGCGATCCGTTCGATCGCCTGCTCGTGGCGCAGGCGCAGCTCGAGGATCTGCGAATCCTCACGGCGGATCCACTCATTGCGGCGTACGACGTCAGGACGATGACGGCGTAGACGAGAAAAGGCCCGCGCGGCGCGAGCCTTCAGAGATGGCGGAGAGGGAGGGATTCGAACCCCCGTGCCGATTACTCGGCAAGACGCTTTCGAGGCGCCCCCGTTACGACCACTTCGGTACCTCTCCTGATTACTCGCTCGCCCGGCGTTCCTTGAAGAACGCCTGGATCACGTCACGGCAGTCGGCTTCGAGCACGCCGCCCGTGACCTCCAGCCGGTGATTCAGCGACGGGTGTTCGTGCGCCCGCATCGCCGACTCGATCGCCCCGGCCTTCGGCTCCGGCGTGCCGTAGACCACCCGTGCGACCCTCGCGTGGACCATCGCGCCCACGCACATCTGGCACGGTTCGATCGTCACATACATCGTCGAGCCAGGCAGCCGGTAGTTGCCCGCCTGCTGCCCCGCCTGCCGCAGCGCCACGATCTCGGCGTGGGCGGTCGGATCGTTGAGGCTGACCGGCTGATTGAAACCGCGGCCCGCCACCTCGCCGTCCATCACCAGAACAGCGCCAACCGGCACCTCACCCCGCTCACGCGCCTCGCACGCAAGAACCAGGGCGGCGCGCATGAACCCTTCGTCGGTCGAATCGTCTGACACTGTGGTTCCCGACGGCCTCACACAACGGTCCGAGTTCGCGAGAGCTTCGGCGGACAACGGTCGGTGTGGCCTGCCAGCGGTAGCTCACGCTGTCGGCTGGCAGGCGTGAACGAAGGTTGGTGCGCCCTGCATGATTCGAACATGCGACCTCCTGGTTCGTAGCCAGACGCTCTATCCAGCTGAGCTAAGGGCGCGAAACTCCGATTATACCGCAGCGCGAAACACCCGCGCTAGTGTGCCAACGCACTGACGACACGGGCTGGAGATGCTGAACCTGCCTCAGGGCTGGCGGATGAGGCCCGCCCCGCGTTCGGCAAGGCCCGGCAGCCCGATCGGCAGCTTGCCGGAGATTGGCGCCTCGCCAGCGAGCGCTCTGACGGCCGACCGTTCAGCACGATCGTAGAGGTCGTAGGTCAACAGGATCGCCGGCGCGTCCTGCAGGAACGTGGCGGTATAGGGATTCCCGAACAGCACGGCCACCAACGGCTGGTTGCCCGATTCCGTCTGTCGCGCCAGGGTCCGCAACAGACCCTGCATGTTCGCCGGGAGATCCATGCGGCCGCTGCCGGACGACGCGCGCACGAACACCGAGGCGACGATCGCGTCGTAGCGCGGC
>JBKJRJ010000019.1:0-11182 GCA_046594705.1 Vicinamibacterales bacterium | reverse complement strand
CCAGCCGCTCGGGAGGCGGGGCGAGCGCGTCCGGCGCGGCGGTCATGGTGACGTCCAGCTTGCGGGCGCGGAGGAGGGATTCGAGTGCGGCTCTCATTTTCGCTTTTTGTTCGCCTTACGGCCGCGAGTATATGCCCGACGCCGCCCAGGATCAAGCGTGACTGTAACTCCCTGATTTTTATGTGTTTGTCTGTGTTCGTCTGTGGCGGTTTGTCGTGTTCGTCCGTGGCAATTTGCAATTTTTCTGTGTTCATCTGTGTTCGTCTGTGGCGGTTTTTCTGTGTACGCCGCCTGGCCGGTCACGCCAGCGCCTCCCCGCCGACCGGCATGCCCGGTTGGTTGTGGCTGATAAGATAGTGGCCGTTGTCCAGCGTCGCCCCACCGGAAGCGCCATCCACGCCCCGGAATCCCATCATCGGCCGCGCCTTCGCCGCCTTTCACTACCGGGATTTCCGCGTCCTGTGGTTCGGCGCCTTCACCTCCACGGTGGGCAACTGGATGCAGCAGGTCGCCCAGTCCTGGCTGGTGTTCGAGCTCACCCACTCGTCGTTCTACCTCGGCCTCGACAACTTTTTCGGCCAGCTCCCGATCCTCCTGTTTACGCTGATCGGCGGCGTGATCGCCGACCGCTACAACCGCCGTCACGTGCTGGTGCTCTCGCAGTTGGTGCAGATGGCCACCGCGTTCGTCCTGGCGGCGCTCATCTACCTGGACCAGGTGCGAGTCGAGTACATCCTGCTGCTGTCGTTCGTGGCCGGACTGGGCCAGGCGTTCGGCGGACCCGCCTACCAGGCCCTCATCCCGTCACTGGTCGCGAAGAAGGATCTGCCGAACGCGATCGCGCTCAACTCCATCCAATTCAACCTCGCGCGCGTGGTCGGGCCGCTGCTGGCCGGGGCGACGCTGGCGGCCTGGGGCGGCGCGGCCTGTTTCGGCCTCAACGGCCTGTCCTTCCTCGTGGTGATTGTCGCGCTGCTCTCGATGTCGATCCGGCACGTCAAGCCGGCCGATCCGAAGCCGATGATGCAAGAGCTGAAAGGGGGCCTGCGCTACGCGAAGGGGGAACCCACCATCGTCGCGCTCACCATCCTCGCGGCGCTGACGACGTTCCTGGGGCTGCCGCTGCTGACGTTCCTGCCGGTCTTCGCGCGCGACATCTTCCAGGGGGACATCAACCGCTTCAGCCACATGATGGCGTTCTCGGGCGCGGGCGCGGTCTGCGGCGCGCTGATCGTCGCGTGGCTGGGGCGCTTCACGCACATGGGACGCACGCTGCTCATCACGCAGGTGGCGTTCGGCGCGCTGATCACGGGGTTCGCGCTGTCGCGCACCGTGTGGGTGAGCGACCTGCTGCTCTTCCTGAGCGGCGCCGCGCTGCTGATGACGTTCTCGATGACGTCATCGCTGGTGCAACTGATCGTGCCGGACCACCTGCGCGGGCGGGTCATGAGCATCTACATGGTGGCATTCCGCGGCGGCATGCCGCTCGGCAGCCTGGCCGCCGGCTACGCCGCGAGCCTGACGTCCGCGCCGCTGGTGCTGGCCGTCAACGGCGTGCTGATCCTGCTGGTGGCGGGGTATTTCCTGGTGCGCAGCCACGGCGTGCGGGAGCTGTGACGGGCACGCCCATTCAGGTGTTGATTCTCCTTCGTGCCTTCGCGGCCTTTGTGCCTTGGCGGTATCCCGTCGGGCCGTCATCCTCAGCCGCCGCTTCCCGCGCCCGCCTCCCCTTGATCCCCGTATAATTATCAGGTCTTGCTCCTGCTGCTCACGGCCCTGTTGCTGGGCTTCCTGCACGGTCTCGGACCCGATCACCTGATGGCCATCGCGGCCCTGTCGGTGGACGGCGGCGACCGCCTCGATTCGTCGGCGGCCCGCCGCGCGCGCGCGCTGGGCGTGGCCGTCCGCTTCGCGTTCGGCCATGCGCTGCTGCTGGCCGTCGGCGCCGGCCTGATCGTGCTGATCGGCTGGTCCATCCCCGCGCCCGTGGAGCGCGGCGGGGAAATGCTCGGCGGGGCGCTGCTCATCGTGATGGGGCTGGTGACGCTGCAGCACCTCCGCCGGCATCAGCCGGCGGCCGGCGGCGGCGAACCGGCGGCATCGCGCGGCCACTCCTCGTCCCACTCGCACTCGCACGTGCCGACGATTCTTGGCGCGGCCTTCGCCGTCAGCAGTCTGCGCGCGCTGGCGATGCTGACGCCGTTCGGCGCGGATCTCGGGACCGCACCGCTGCCGCTGCTGATCGCGCTCATCGTGGTCTTCGCCTGCGGGATCCTGGTGTCGATGTCGCTCTTCGGCGTCGCGCTGGCGCGCCTGCTGTCCACCCGCGCGCTCGAGCGCATCGGGCACGGCGCAGGCGCGCTGGTCGGGGTGTCGTCAGTGCTGCTGGGCGTGGCGTGGGTCCTGACGGCCTGAGACGGCCCGACGGGTTCGCACACCGATCCCCACGCTCACGCAGCTCACAAAAAATTCAGTTATTCGTGATCGTGGGGATCGGCGTGGTCTTCGTGCTTGGTCGTCGGCCCGTCACCGGTGAGGCGTCGCCCGTCACGGCCCTCGCCTGATCGTCCACTGCACCGGCACGCTGATCGGCAGGTAGCAGATGGCATCGTCGCACGCCTGGTAGCGGATGGTGCCTTTGACGGTCACGGGCGCAGCTGCCGGGCGCAGGGTGATGTCCTGCGCGATGCGGAACGGCCTGGAGTACACGATCTGCGTCTCCTTGAGGATCTTCATCACGATTTTTTCACCCGCCGGATAGGTCGCCTTGGCCGCGGTGAACGCGGGATTGGGCTCGAGCGTGAGCGCGATCGTGAGGTAGCCGTCCTGCCCCGGCGCGTAGACATGCATCTGGTCTTTGGGGGTGACGTCGACCAGCAGCGAGACGCGCCTGCCCTGCGCCACCGGCGCGCTGATGGAGGTCGCGATGGTGAGGTGCTTGGTCTGGGTCGTGGTCGCGGCGGGCGGCGGATCCTGGACGGCCACGACGGCGGCGAGCAGGATCACCGCCGTATATAAGCTCGGCATGCCGTCATTGTACGCCGAACAAAAAAGCGGCCCCGGAGACATACGCCCCGGGGCCGCTCTCAGCTTTGAGCTCCAGCTCTCAGCTGACTACGAACTACCAGCTACTTACTACCAACTACTGCTTGCGCCGCGTGATCTGATCCCAGATCGCCGCGCCGCCGCCGCCGATCAGCGCGCCAATTCCGGCGCCCTTCTTGCCGCCGACGGCCGCGCCGATGCCGGCGCCTACGCCCGCTGAGGAACCGATGATGACCGCGCTCTTCTTGACGGAGCGCGTCGGCTGCCGGAACACCACGCGCTCGCGCGCGGGCTGGTAGCTGGTCACCCGCCGGGGCACCTGACGCGTCACGACTTCCTGCGGATAGGCGGTGCGGACGATCCGCGTGGGCTCGAGGGCGGCCGGCGCCGTGTAGGCCACCTGCTGGAACCCGGGCTGATACGCGACCTGGCCTGGGCCGTAGACGGGGGCCCCGCCGAAGCTGCCGCTCGTGCCGGTGGCAGCGAAGCCGGGCGCCACCGATTCGCACTGGACCTGAGACTGCATCACGCCGTTGACCGGGAGCTGCCGGACAATCGCGCGCTGGTTAGGCTCGCAGGCCACCGACACCGGCGCCGCCGTCGCGCCGAATGCCTGGACCTGGGTGTTCGGCACGGGGCCGGCGCCGCAGCCGACGAGCAATGCGCCCAACCCCACGATTCCCGCCGCCGCCGCACTCTTCTGACGAATGTTCTGCAAGGCCATGTAATCCTCCGTTGGCTATGACAACATCAACCTTGATGCCACCGCGAATCAACGGATTTGCGCCTGATTCCGGCTTTTACGGGGTTGATGGCCCGGTGACCTGTCCTGATGACGGCTCAGCCGTTCCACCTTCGACGTGCTCCCGATGAGTCGGGTGCTGGTCGTCGAGGACGACAAGGATATTTCCGACCTTATTGCGCATTACCTGCACCGGGCAGGGCACGCGGTGGACCAGGTGGCGTCGGGTCCGGCCGCCATGGCCAGCGTCAAGGCGGATCCGCCGGACCTCGTCGTCCTCGACGTCATGCTCCCCGGAATGGACGGCCTGCTCGTCTGCCAGGCCTTGCGGGCCGATCCGGCCACGGCTGCGGTGCCTATCATCATGCTGACGGCGCGGGCCGAGGAGGCGGAACGGATTGCGGGGTTGGACCTCGGGGCGGACGATTACGTCACCAAGCCGTTCAGCCCCGGCGAGCTGGTCGCCCGCGTCGCCGCACTGCTCCGCCGGGCGCGACCCGCGGCGGCCCCTCCGACCCGTGCGGCGGCCCCGCTCCAGTGCGGTCCGATCGCCATCGACCTGGTGCGGCATACCGTGACGGTGGATGGCGCCGACGTGCGGCTCACCGCCAAGGAATTCCTGCTGCTGCAGTACCTGATCGAACAGCGGGGCCGAGTGCTCTCGCGCGACGTGCTCCTGCGCGACGTCTGGGGCTACCAGTTCACAGGGGGCACCCGCACCGTGGATGTCCACGTGCGGCGGCTGCGCGAGAAAATCGGCTATCTCGCCCACGCCCTGACCACCATCAAACAATTCGGCTACCGCCTGGAGTGAACGCAACGCCATGTCGTTCCGCACGAAGATCTTCCTGACCGCCCTGGCGGCGGCGGCGTTGGCCGTGCTGGTGGCCACCGCACTGGTGTCCTGGTCGGTTCGCCAGGACACCGAACGCCGCATCGAGCGCGAGCTCTCGACGGCAGCGCGCCTGGCGGCGGAGATCCTCTCGCATCGCGCCAGCGCCACCGAAGCGGAGCTCGACCAGGAGGCCGACGCGCTCGGGCAGATCCTGGGCGCCCGCGTCACCTTCATTGCGGCCGATGGCCGCGTCGTGGGCGACTCGGAACTGACGCTCGCCCAGCTGAAGACGACCGAGAATCACGCCCTGCGTCCGGAGGTCGCGGAGGCCCGGCGCCAGGGCTTCGGATCGATCCATCGCTATAGCGCGACGATCGGCGCCGACATGGTGTACGTCGCGATCCCGGTCACCAATCCGGGAATGCCGGCGGTGTCGGTCGTGCGGCTGGCGTTGCCCTTGACGGACGTCGATCGTCAGCTCGCGGCCGTCCGATCCCTCAGCGCGCTGGGCTTCGTCGTCGGCACCCTGGCGGCGGTGGTCCTGACGTGGGTGTTCTGCTTTCCGCTGGCGCGGCGCTTGCGCTCGATCGAAGATCGCGCCCACCGGTATGCCGCCGGGAATTTCGCGCCCACCATGCCCGACTACGGGCTGGACGAGATCGGCAGCGTGGCGCGGACGCTCGACTCCCTGACGCACGACCTCGCGGCGCGTCTCGCCGGGCTCGAAGCGGATCGCGCCCGGATGGCCGCAATCCTGTCGGGCATGGTCGAAGGGGTGATTGTCGTGAACGAGCACGGCCGCCTGCAGCTGGCCAACGGTGCGGCGCGACGGCTGCTCGCTATCGAGGACGCCGCCGAAGGCCGCCATTACCCCGACATTGTCCGGCAACCGGCGGTCGCGCAGCAGATTGCCGCGGCGCTGGCCGGGCGGCCGACCGAGAGCGTCGAGCTGAGCGGCCTGGGGGGCGGCGACCTGACACTGATCGCGCGCACCGCGCCGGTCGATGCGTCGCCCGGCCGCGGTGCGGTCGTCGTGCTCCATGACATTACCGACCTGCGCCGGGCGGATCGGGTGCGCCGGGACTTCGTCGCCAATGTGTCGCACGAGCTGCGCACGCCATTGACCGCCATCCGGGGCTACGTCGAGGCGCTCGCCGACGCGACCCCGGAGGAAAGCCGGCGATTCCTCGAAATCGTCTCGCGCCACTCCCTGCGAATGGAACGGCTGGTGCGCGACCTCCTGCGGCTCGCCCGCCTCGACGCCGGCCAGGAACACCTCGAGCGCGTGCCGTGCGCAGTCGAGGCTCTGCTCGGCGCCGTGGAAACCGACCTGGCTCGCGTGATGGCCGCGCGCGGCGTGACGGTTGAACGCGAGGTCACGGCGGGGGCGACCACGGTCGCCGGAGACCCCGCCAAACTCCAGGACGCGTTCCGCAATCTGCTCGAGAACGCCGCCAACCATTCGCCCCAGGGCGGACGAATTCTGATCCGGGCGCGGCGGGAGGGCCAGCGCGTACTGATCACGGTGGAGGACGAGGGCCCGGGCCTTCCCACCAGCGATCTGCAGCGCGTCTTCGAGCGTTTCTACCGGGTCGACAAGTCGCGCACCCGCGAGGGCCAGGATCCCGGCGGGACCGGGTTGGGCCTGTCGATCGTCCGCCATCTCGTGGAGCTCCACGGCGGCCGCGTCAGCGCGGCCAATCGCCCGGATCGCGGGGCGATCTTCACCGTCGACCTGCCCGGGGCCTCGGGCTGACCGGAGCGGCAAGAGGAGATCGACGGCTCTGCGGAGGAACGACGGTCAGGGCGCGACGAGCGTCGCGGTGAGCCAATAGGTGATGGCGGAGATAATGGCGGCGGCGGGGATCGTCAGCACCCAGGCCCACACAATCCGTCCGGCGATGCCCCAGCGCACCGCGGAGAGGCGGCGGATCGAGCCAACCCCGATGATCGCGCCCGTGATGGTGTGCGTCGTACTGACCGGCACGCCGAGGTGGGTCGCCGTGAAGAGCGAAATCGCGCCGGCGGTTTCCGCCGCGAACCCGCCGACCGGCTGCAGCTTGGTGATCTTCGAACCCATGGTGTGGATAATCCGCCAGCCACCCGACAGGGTCCCGAGCGCGATCGCCCCGTGCGCCATCAGGATGACCCACCAGTCGATGCGGAACTCACGGAGGTAGCCACCCGCGAGCAGCACGCCGGCGATGATCCCCATCGTTTTCTGCGCATCATTGCCGCCGTGCCCCAGGCTGTAGGCCGCCGCCGACGCCAGCTGGAGGCGCCGGAACCAGCGATCGACACGCGTCGGCCGGAAACCCTTGAAGATCCACAGCACGGCCAGCATGATCAGGAACCCCAGCACGAGGCCGATGAGCGGCGCCATCACAATGAAGATGAGGGTCTTGGTCCAACCGGCCGGAATGATCGCGCCGAAACCCGCTTTGGCCACGGCCGCGCCGGCATAGCCGCCGATCAGCGCGTGCGAGGAGCTGGTCGGCAGCCCGTAGTACCAGGTGATCAAATCCCAGACAATGGCGCCGACGAGGCCGGCGAAGATCACGGAGAACGTGACGATGTGCAAATCGACGAGGCCGGAGCCGACCGTCTTGGCGACCGCGGTGCCGAAAGTGAACGCCGCGACGAAGTTGAAGACCGCGGCCCACACCACCGCCTTGCCGGGGCTGAGCACCCGCGTGGAGACGACGGTGGCGATCGAGTTCGCCGCGTCGTGGAAGCCGTTGATGAAGTCGAATGCGAGCGCGACCGCGATCAGCGCGACCACCGCCAGGAGGTTGGCATCCATGCCGATCAGGCGTGCTTGACCACAACGCCTTCGAGGACGTTGGCCACGTCCTCGCACCGATCGGTCGCTTCCTCGAGGAAGTCGAAGATCTCCTTCCACTTCATGATGACGATGGCGTCCTTCTCTTCTTTGAACAGTGATTGCACGGCCGCCTGATGCGCGCGATCGGCCTCGTTCTCGAGCCGGTTGATTTCGACGGCGCATTCCGCGACGCCGCGGCGCTTTTCGAGCGCCTGCACCGCCCGCACCACCTGGCCGACCGATTCACAGACCAGCCGGGCCAGCTCGCGCGCGCCCGGGCGCACGCTTTCGATGTGATACAGGCGCAGGACCGTTGCCGACGCGTCGATCGCGTCCATCACGTCGTCGAGCTTCACCGCCAGGGTGTGGATGTCCTCCCGATCGAGCGGCGTCACGAACGTCCGGTTCAGCCGTTGGATGATCTCGTGGGTCAGGAAATCGCACTGGTGCTCGATTTCCTTGATCTCGTCGGCTTTGTCCCAGATTGGACGATCAGCTGCGAGCATGGCCTCGAGCATCTCCGCGGCGTGGCGGGTCTGCTCCGCCATCTTCGTGAAGTCGTCGTAGAACCGCTCTTCCTTCGGAATGAGCCTTCTGAACACGCGCACATCTCCCTTCGAACGCCCTGATGGTAGCAGATCAGCATCCCGAATTCGGCCTGCCGGGCTCACGTTGCACGGTTGTTTCACGTCAAGGACACCGTTCCGGCCCGGAAAGCGGTCGGCGGGCGCTAAAAGCTGAAGCGCAGCGCGAACTGCACCTGGCGCGGAGTCCCGAGGCCGACGGTGCGCCCGACGGTCCCGGTGAGCCGGCCGAAGGTGCCGGCCGCCGCGGCGGTGAACGGCTGGCCGGGCTGCACCCGATTGGCCTCCGCGGTCGACGCCGTCGGCAGCGCATTGGGCAGCGTGCCGATCGGGTTGGCGAAGTTCACGGTGTCGAACAGGTTGAAGATTTCTCCCCGGAACTCCAGGTCGGTGCGGCCGCCCGTGCTGAAGTGCTTGGCGAAGAAGACGTCCGCCTGCTTGAAGTTCGGGCCGTGAATCGCGTTGCGCTCCAGGTCGCCAAAGCTGCCCGGCGCCGGTGTCGCGAACGCGGCCGGATTGAGGAACAGGACGCCGCCGTCGGTCAGGAAGGGGCTGACGCCCGGCACGACGTTGGGCCGGCGCACGTTGCGGGAGTTGCCGCCCCCCGGGGTGTTGATGATCGCCACGCGACCCGCCGCGGGAGTGTTGAAGACGGTCCCCGCGCCGTCGCGATACACGACGTCTGGGCGGACCACAATCACGTTCACCGGGGTGCCGCTGCGCGCGTTGACGATGCCGCCGATATCCCATCCGCCGAGCAGCGCCTGGGCCAGCGCGGAGGCGTCGGCGCCGAACGTGCGGCCCCGCCCGTAAGGCAACGAGTACAGCACGCTCAGATTGACGGTGTGCCGCACGTCGAAGTTGTTGAAGCCGTCGTCGTACTCGAAGTCGCTCAGACGGCGGGCGAGGTTGCCGGAGGTGAGGGCTTCGTTGGAGCCGGCGGTGTTGCCCTTGCTGCGGCCAAGCGTGTACTGCGCGTTCAGGCTGATCCCGGTGGGTGCGCGGCGCGAGAGCTGCAGCATCATCGCGTTGTAGTTGTCGTGGCCGCCGGTGGTCTTGTAGTCCACTTCGGCGAACGGGTTCTGCACGCCCGTGACGGTGCCCGCGGCGTCCCGCTGGACAATCGAGAACTCGCGGATGACCAGCGCGTTGCTCGCCGGGTTGGGGTTGGTCAGCACCTGCGTGATCTGGTTGGCGACGCTGCGCAGGAACAGGTTGCGGCCCTGGCTGCCCACGTAGGCGGCCGAGGCGACGAAGCGGCCGCCGAGATCCTGCTGCACCGACGCCGTGTACTGGTAGACGCGCTCCGGGATGGTGTACTCGTTGGCGTAGGCGCGCGGCTGGTAGGACCGGTTGTTGGGGTTGGCGGTGAAGCCGCTGATGACGGCCGCCTGGTCGATCGGGAAGGCGGCGTTGCTCACCGTCGAGCTGATGCGATCGCTCTCGACCGGCTGGATCTGGTCCTCGGTCTGACCCGGTCCGACGAACATGCCGCCGCCGACCCGCAGCACCGTGCGGCCGGGGGCATAGGTGAAGGATACGCGCGGCTGGAAGTTGGTCTTCGACGACTTGAAGAGGGGCGTGGTGTTGGGGTCGATGACGCCGGTGTCGATATTGAACTTCACGATGAGATCGTTGGCCTCGCGCAGCGGCGTGTAGTAGTCGTAGCGCACGCCGTAATTCAGCGTCGCCTTGGGCGCCAGGTGCCACTCGTCCTGCGCATAGCCGACGTAGTACTCCTGTTCGACGTGGCGCGGGCCGGTCGCCCCATGGTTGAACGGGCTCGGGGCGCTGACGTCGCCAAGATACTGCACGCTCGAGGCCTGGTTGTTGAGGAACGCCCCGACATTCGAGAACGTGTAGGTGGTGCCGCCGACGCGGTCCGTCGACATCCGGATGGCGCGGAACTCGCCGCCGGCCTTCAGGTAGTGATTCCCTTTCACCCGGAACAGCGAATCAATCAGCGACAGGGTGTAGGGATCGTAGGGCTGGCTATGGCCGTTGGTGGCGCTGTTCGCGCGCACCAGACCGCCCGGTACCACGATGCCGGACGTGGCGCCCTGGCCCGCGATGCCGCTGTTCGCCACCGAGCCGCTGAGATTCAGCGCGATGAGGCTGAAGTCGATGCCGTTGGCGGTCGGCGCCTGCCCGATGATGTTGGTGGGCGCCGCGTTGTAGCCGAGCTTGAACTCGTTCTGGGTGCTGCCCGCGACCGTACCGTTGAGCGTGAACACCGCGTTGGTCGGGTCGGCGGTGATGCGCACGGTGCGCCCGCTCACGCCTTCCGGCTGGACACTGGTGCCGCGGTCGTGAAAGACCCGCAGGTAGGACGACCAGTTGTTGTTCCAGCGCATGTCGAACCGCCCGCTGAACGAGGTTTCCTTGACGTCCTGCACGTCCTGCAGCTGGTAGATGTCGAAGTCGGGGTTGGTGGACGCGCCCGGAAGCGGGATGGCGCGACTCGACGTGAATCCGGGCCGGAGGGCGGCAATCGCGGGCACCGCGCGCGACCACGCCGCGGCGCTCGGGGCGCCTTCGACGAAATTGACGCCCGCCTTGAGCCGGTAGGCCTCGTAGCTGCCGAAGAAGAACGCCCGGTCCCTGGCGATCGGACCGCCGATCGAGCCGCCGAACTGGTGCTGCCGCAACGTCGACTTGGGGAGTCCCGCCGACGTGTCGAAGTAGTTCGGGGCGTCGAGCTTGTCGTCACGGTAGTACTCGAACAGGGAGCCGCGGAACAGGTTCGAGCCGGACTTGGTCACCACGTTGACCTGGCCGCCGGTGCCGGTGCCGAACTCGGCCGGATAATTGTTCGACTCGACGCGGAACTCCTGCACGTTCTCCAGACTCGCCTGGAGCTTGAACGGGGTCGCCACCTCGCCGTTGAGGTTCCCGGGCGCCGCGTCGATGATGGCGGAGCCTTCGACGCCGTCGTAGCGAATGGCGTTCTGTTCGACCGCGCGGCCGGAGAAGCGCACGTCCTGCCAGGTGCCGGTACCGGAGTTCAGCGACCCGGGCGCCTGCAGCATCAGCTGAGACATCTGCCGGCCGTTCACCGGCAGGTTCTGGACATCGCGCTCCCCGACGTTGACGCCGATGCGCGCCGACGACAGGTCGATGGTGGTCGGCTCGGCCCGCACCGTCACGTTCTC
>JBKJRJ010000011.1:0-3033 GCA_046594705.1 Vicinamibacterales bacterium | reverse complement strand
CACCGGGACGCTGCCGCCAGCCGCGAGCACCGTGGCGCTGGCGGGGGTGATCGCATAACTACACGTTGCGGCCGGCGCCAAGCCCCAGCCCATGTCGGCGAACATGCCAAGCATGATCGGTCCCGGCTGCTGGATGACTTCGGCTAGGCCGATCTTCGGGGTCATCAGAGAATTGGTGGTGCCGGGCTTGTAGGTGTCCTCGTCCAGATGCGAAAAGGTCGAACCGGACGAGAAGATGGTGGGTGCGTAAAGTCTGGGTCGGGCGCCGCTATTGGCGGCCTTGGCGTTGGTGCCATCCCAGTAGACGCTGTTGCCGATGAGGGCCGTACCGAGTGCGGTTCCTGGATTCGGGTAGACCGCGGCGTTGACGAGCGAACGTCCCCCGGTCAGCGCATCCACCGCGAACCTGTCGTAGATGAACGGAAAAAAGGGGCCGGTAGTGTTTGCACCTTGCGATCCGATGGAGCCTTGGCCGCCCGCAACATTGGACCCGCCGAAAAATCCGAGGCCATGCCCGAGTTCGTGCATGACGACGGAGACGAAGTCGACCTGGCCGCCCACCGGCACGCCGTCGGTGCGGAAGGACCAGGTGGCGGTGCTGTTGAACCTCGCCGCGATGTTGGATGCTCCGGCGCCGAAGAACTGCGCGCCGATGTCGCTGCCGGCGATCTTGTTGGCGAGGGGAAACGGGAACCAGGTACCGGGCTGCGGCGCGCCGGTGTAGTCGCTCGTCGACCCAGAACCGGCCGAACCCAGCAGGCCGGGGGTGCCCAGATCTTTGAACTCCGCGTCCACCACGATCGGCACCGTCGAGGCGACGTTCTGCTTCCAGATGTCCACGGCGGCCTGGAAAGCCGTCCGGGCCTGGGGCGTGAAGTCGGCGCTGTAATTCACCGTGATGTTGGACAGCACGGCGCTCGACTGCACCGCACCAGTGCGCGCCACGGACCCATCCAGCGCGGACTGCGTCTGCGTGACCCGCCGCTGCGGCATCACCCGGGTGAATTTGTCGTTCGGATCGAGGTAGATCCGGCAAATGACGTTGTCGTCACCGGCAGTCGCATGCAGCGCCTGTTCGGCGCGGGCCGCGACAAACGACGCCACGGGCGTCGGCATGGTCACCGCCACGGCACACAGACATGCCACGGGCGCAAGGGTCCTGAGCAGGCGCATTCAAATCCTGTAGATGGCGAGGGTTAAATTTTTCGGAGCGAAGATATATTGTGGCGGCCCCCCCGACTCGAGTCAAGGGAAAGGACACCACCCGAAGAGACCCGGGCGATCTGTCGCTTCGATAGATGGAACTTGCGTAATTCCTAGCGAATCGTGACCGTCACCGGCACCCGCGTCCGGGAACCTTCGCAGCTGGCGCGGATGAAGATGAGCGGGTAGGTCCCCCCGAAAGCCGGCCCCGGCTGCCAGTAGAACGTCCCCGCCGGATCCAGCGACGACCCCACCGGCAGCGCCCGCAGCTCGCCGTTGACCGACAGGTAGCCCTCGAACCGGGGCGCGCATGTGCCGTCGCCGACCGGTAGCGCGAGCTCGAGGCCCTGACCCCTGGACAAGGTGACGAGGCGGGCGGCCGCCCCGGCCGGGAGTGTCGAAGTGCTGGCGGCCCGCCGGCCGAGGTCCGCGCCGTCCACCCGCGCCGGAACGGCCGTGCTGCTGTCGGCGAGCGCGATCTCCGAATCGACGAAAGCTGGCGGCACCACGCTGGACGCCAGTGTCTGCGACGGCTGCCACGCCGAGTTCTGCACGGTGAAATAGCGGCTGCCCACGCCGCTCGCCGCGCCGGCCTCGTCCCTCACCACCCAGGCGATGGTGTGAACCCCTTCGCTGAGCGTGGTGGTGTCGATCACGCGGTAGCCGACCGGGCCGCCGGAATTTTTCAAGCCGGGAAACAGGCCCGACACGTCGGATCGAAACAGGTTGTAGCTGTTGAGCGGCCCGACCGGCACGCCGTCGATCAGCACGCTGATGCTGGACCCGTCGAAGGGGATCAGCTTGGGCTGCGGCGTGAGCGCCCAACCGAAGTTGACGTAACCGGCGCCCGCCACGGTCGCACCCTGGTCCGGCGTGTCGATCGCGCCGAACGGCGTCGCGGCGCTGCTGTTCACGGCCGTGATGGTGCGCGCGCCGAGCAGCACGCGGTTGTTGTCGATGTCCTCCACGTAGGCGTAGATGTTGAAGACGCCGTTGCCGCCGCTGGGGAGCATGTTGGTCAGCAGCAGGTAGCCGAATCCCGCGCGCCGGTTGTTCGGCAGAGCCGGGTACGCGGCCTCGACGTCAGGGCGGGCGCCCTCCACGAACGTCGCGAACCCCAGGAACACCAGCGCGGCGGACTCTCCCGCAACGGGATCGCGGTAAATGACCACGCGCTGCACCGCCAGATCGTCGAGCGCCCAGCCGCTCACGCCGATGGATCCAGCGACGACCGCCCCGCTCGATGGCGCCTCGAGCACGCCGAACGGCGGCCGCGGCGACGTGCCGTTCTGGTAGACGGTGACGACGCGCGATCCGACCGTCACGGTGCCGGTGCGAGGCGTCGTACCGGAGTACGCCGACGTGACGATTAAGATGGCATCCGGATTGGGCGCCGAGACCTTGTCGACAGCGAGCCACGACGCGTTGGAGGCAACCGACCACGAAGCGCAGGTGGTCGTGACGCGCAGCAGAAACGGCTCGCCTCTGGCGCGGGAAGACACGAATGCGGGAACACTGAGCAGGCAGCCGGGCACGTCGAGCGTGTAGCTGCGCGCGCCGGCGCAGCCATCCGCGTCGGCCGCGACGACGATGAAGGTGAACGAACCGGCGGCGGTTGGCGTGCCGGACAACACGCCCGACGCGGTGTCGAGTGTCAGCCCTGGAGGCAGTGCTCCGGACGCGATGGTGAACCTGAAGGGGGCGATGCCGCCGGACGCGGCAAGGGTCTGGCGATACGTCACGCTGACGGCCGCGTTGGCCAGGCGGATCGGCGAGATGGTCGACCCGCTGCACTGCGGCACCTGGAGGTCCACGGTCGTGACCGGCGCG
>JBKJRJ010000538.1:0-3173 GCA_046594705.1 Vicinamibacterales bacterium | reverse complement strand
GAACAGGCGTTCTACGCGAACGGCCGGAAGTACAGCTTCGACATGGGGCTGGGGAACGTTCGCGGGGCGATTCCGATCCATGGCTTCCTGACGGGTGCGAAAGAGTGGCGCCTCGTCGAGGCGAAGGCGGACGCCCGCGCTGCATGGGTGACGAGCACGCTCGATTTTTATCGCAACCCGCAGTGGATGAAGCAATTCCCGTTCGCGCACACGATCACCATGACGTATCGGCTGGAAGACGGAGCGCTCGAAGTACGGACCCGGATCGACAACCTGAGCGTCGAACCGATGCCTGTCGCGATCGGCTTCCATCCTTACTTCCAGCTCACCGACGCCCCGCGGGACGAGTGGACCGTCGCCCTCGACGCCAAAACGCATTGGCGTCTCGGCCCGAACCTCATCCCGACCGGTGAGACCGAGCCCATCGAACAGCTGTTCCCCGATCCGCGTGCGATCGCGCTGAAGGATCTCGCGCTCGACGATGTGTTCGGCGAACTCACGAGGGACAAGGACGGGCGCGCGGTGATGAGTATCCGGGGAAAGGCTCAGCAGCTCGACGTCGCACTTGGTCCGAACTACCGGGCGATGGTCGTCTATTCTCCCAAAACGAGCAACTTCGTTGCCCTGGAACCGATGGTGGGTATCACCGACTCGATGAACCTGGCGCAGAAAGGGCTCTACAAGGATCTGCAGAGCATTCCACCCGGAGGCTACTGGCAGGAGAGCTTCTGGATCCGGCCCAGGGGCTTCTGACGCGGCCGATACGACGTCGCGTGTGGCGAGCCGGCGCACGGTCAGTCCGGCCATGACGGGCGCCCAGGCCGGACCACCGGCCGGTCATCCCGGCCTGCCGGCTTCGAACGTCGCGGGCTCGATCCGGCGGAGCACCAGGAACACGCTCGCCATGGCCATCAGCGGCAGCACGCCGGCGCCGACGAAGACGGGCGTGTACGAGTAGCGATCCACGATCGCGCCGGTCAGGAGCACCGCCAGCAGGGTTGCCGAACTGTCGCCGAAACCGGCGATGCCGTTCACGCGTCCCACGAGGTGCTGCGGGACGACGTCGCCGACGGTCCCGATGTAGGTGGCCGCCACCCACTGGTTCCCGAACAGCGCCATGCCCATGAGCGCCAGCGCCAGATAGTCATTCGCGACGAACGGCATCAGCATGCTGAGCGCGCCCAGGCTGAAGGCGCAGGTGAACGCCAGCTTCCGCCCGCGATCGACCGATCCCGTCGCCTTCACGAAGCGATCGGTCAGCATGCCGCCGACGATGTTGCCGGTCATGCCGAACAGGTTCGGGAGCATCGCGAACAGCCCGATCGCCAGGAAGGACATGCCGCGCCCGGTGCGCAGGTAGAGCGGCAGCCACGTCCAGTAGAAGGTCGTGATCGGCCCGGAGCACACGCGGATCAGGAACAGCCCGAGTACCGCGCGGTTCTTGATCAGGGCGCGGAAGGGCACCTCGGGCACGCCCGCGGGCGCGATCCCGGGACCGACCGCGATGGCCGACATGGTGTCCTTCCTGGGAAAGAGCGCCAGCCACGGCAGCAGCCACAGCAGCCCGGCGCCGGCGGTCAGCACGAACGCCATGCGCCAGCCGAACCGCCACGCGATGTAGACGACGATCGGAGGCGCGAGGACCGAGCCGAGCTGCGCGCCGGCGTTGAACAGCCCGCCCGCCGACGCCCGCGTCGCGCCGGGAAAGAGGCCGGCGATCGCCTTGATCCCCGCCGTGTAGTTGCCGCACTCGGTGAACCCGAGCAGGAAGCGGAGCGCGATGAACGCCGTCAGCGAAGTCGCCAGCGCATGCGCGCCGCCGATCAACGACCAGGCGATGAAGATCGCCGCCAGTCCGGTACGCGTGCCGACCCGGTCCATGAAGGTGCCGATCGGCACCTGCCCCGCCATCATCCCGACCTGGAAGCCGACCGCGACGTAGGAGTACTGCGTCGCCGTCCAGTGAAAGCTGTCCCGGAGGAGCGGCGCCAGCACGTTCATCACCTGCCGGTCCAGCAGGTTGATGGCGATCGACGCGGACAGCAGCCCGACCAGGGTCCAGCGCTGTCTCTGCTCCATGACCCCGTTGGTGACGTTCATGCGGTGTCCTCCGCGATGGCCGTCCACTGGCGGGTCTTCGCGGATCGCTGCAGCGCGTCGAGCACCCGCTGGACCGCGACCCCATCGGTGAAATTGGGATGAAAGGGAACGCCGCGTGACAGGCAGTCCAGGAACTCCGCCAGCGCGGCGATGAACGTGTGCTCGTAGCCGATGATGTGTCCGGGGCGCCAGAAGTGCCCGAAGATCGGATGCGCCATATCGGTCATCAGCATGTCGCGGGTGCCCTGGTCGAGGGCAGGGTCAGTGGCGTCGGCGAACTCCAGGTGATTGAGCCGCTCGAGATTGAAGCGCAGCATCCCGCCCGAACCGTGGATCTGAAAGCTGTTCGCATTCCTGCAGCCGATGCCGAAACGGGTCGCCTCGAACGTGCCGACGCTGCCGTTCTCGAATCGCAGCAGGGCGAGGAACGCGTCGTCCACGGCGCGGCCGGGCGCGAACGTGCGCGACAGCGCGATGCCCTCGGCGACCGGGCCGTTGAGATACAGCGCCGTGTCGAGGAGGTGGGTCAGAAGGTCGTCGGCGACGCCGGAGCCCGCCTGCGCCGGATCCATCTTCCAGGTGCCGTCGCGGGAACGGTCGGGCCCCCACTGCTGCCGGTAGGCGGCGTCGTAGTGGAAGATCGTCCCGAGCCGGCCGGCTTCGATCAACGCGCGCGCGTAGGCGATCGCGGGCACGCGCCGGTAGTTGAACCACACCATCGTCGGCACGTCGCGCGCGGCGTCGGCCATTGCCTCGGCGTCCGCCAGGGATAGGGCCATCGGCTTCTCGCACAGCACGATCTTGCCCGCCTGCGCCGCGGCGATCGCGACTTCGGCGTGCAGATGGTTGGGGAGCGCGATGTCGATGGCGTCGATGTCGCGGCGGTCGAGGGCGGCGCGCCAGTCCGTGGCCGTGCTCTCCCATCCCCATCGGTCCGCCATCTCGGCGAGCGTGACGGGATCGCGCCCGCACAACAGCGTCCGCCGCACGCGATAGGGCAGATCGTAGAAGTGCGGCGCCTGGACGTAGGCGTTCGAGTGCGCCTTGCCCATGAAGCCCTGCCCGAGGAGCGC
>JBKJRJ010000512.1:0-4325 GCA_046594705.1 Vicinamibacterales bacterium | reverse complement strand
TATTTCTCGATGATGAGCCAGCCCTGCATCTCGAGATGCAGCGCCGAGCAGAACTCGGTGCAGTAGTAGCTGTAGGAGCCCGGCTTCTCCATGACGAACTCGACGGTCGTGGTCTCGCCGGGATCAAGGCTGACCATCACGTTCTTGGTCGGGACCGCGAAGCCATGCGTCGCGTCGGGCGTCTGCTCCGCGTTGGTCAGGTGCACGATGATCCGGTCGCCGACCTTGGCAGTGATGATGTCGGGCGTGAAGTGGCTGCGGACGACGTTCATCCACACCTCCACCACACCGGGGCGGCGGACGATGCGGGCGTCTTTCTCGCTGGCGAGCGCGTTCGGGCTCTTCTGGTTCGAAGCGGGCGAGACGCCGGGTGCATAGACGTCGTGCCCCTTGAGCACGTCCGCCTTCACCATCTGCGCGTAGTGCGGTTCGCCGAATCCGATCGGCATGTCGGCCAGCAGCTCCATCTTGGCGCCCGAGATGTCAATCAACTGAAAGTTCTGCGGGTGCAGCGGCCCGACGTTGGTATGCCGGTCAATCGACCACTTGTTCATCGCGATCAGGTACTTGCCCTGAGGATCCATCGTGTCTCCCTGCGTCGTCGCGAGGTGGCCGATGTTGTAATGGACCGAGATCTTGTCGACCAGCTTGAATGCCTTGTCGGCGGGGTGGTAGGGCGGGCCAAGCGTCCATTTCGCCACCGCGCTCTCGAGATAGAGGCTGGTGTAGGCGTTTCCCTGGTTGTCATACTGCGTGTGCAGCGGACCGGCGCCGAGCTCCACCGTGCCGGCGACGACGGCGTCAAATTTCAGGATCGGGATGCCGTAGCGGTCCTTCCCCTCGTAGTTCTTCGACTCGATGGCTTTCAGGATGCGATCGAACCCGTAGATGGTCGCGTGCGGATCGAGCTTGCCCGAGACCGTGATGTAGTCCCCCTTCGGCGCGATGTCGACACCGTGCGGGCTGCGCGGCTCGGGCGCGAGGTGGAGGATCCCCTCGGCGATCGCGGTTTCGAGGGCGATCACGCGGATCCCGTTCAGCTCGGAATACTTGCCGGCGGCGACCACCTGCTCGGCTTTCTTCCAGTTGATGATGTGGAGGTAGTCGAAGTCGAGCTGCGACGCGCCGACTTCGATCGGCGGCTTGCCCTGCTGAACCCCGCCGGTGGCCATTTCGACGTTGTACGAATTGATGAACGCGTAGCCGTCGCTGATCCCCTTGCCGGAGTCGGCCAGGTCCTGCGTGTAGGGCGGCAGCTCGATCTGGAAGCTCTCCTTCAGAATCATGCGGCCGGTCGTCGGGTCGACCTTGACGAAGGTCGAGTAGCCCCGGTAGATGTCGGCGTAGCGGTTGAGGTGATCGTCGAGCGTCACGGTTTGTCCCTTGCTCGCGTTCCACGCTTTCAGCGCCGGCACCTTGGACGAGATGTGGACGTACTTGGTATCAGGCGTGGCGAAGATGCCGCCGTGAGACGTCTGCAGGTTGGGGACCTGAAGGATCTGCTTCGCGCGGAAGTCCGACAGATCGACCATGCCGATGCGGCCGTGCGCGCGGTCGTTGATGTAGAGCCAGCGGCCGTCGTACTTGCCGGCGGTCTCGCTCAGCGCCGGATGGTGCGAGTCGCCCCAGCGAAGCGGATCCTTCGAGACGCCGTTGCCGTTGCCGTTCCCGGTCGCGTGCGGCCCATGGTCCTCGGCGCTGCCTTCGCCGGCGAGCGCCATCTCGGACCAGTCGGCGCCGTAGCCGTAGCCCTGCCACGGCTCAGGAGTGAAGACCGCGATGGTCTTCAGCAGCCGCATGGACGGCACGCCGATCACGTGCACCTGGCCGGAGTGGCCGCCGGACGCAAAGAGCATGTATTCGTCGCGTCCGCCGGGCGGCACGAACGTCTTGACCGCCCGGGCGGCGTCGTCGGGACTCAGCCCGCGCGATTGCGCGATGTCGAGGAGCTGGGCCTGGCCCCCGCCTGTCGAGCGGCGGCCGCATGCGGCGATGGTGACCGCCGCGACCACGACGAGCGGCAGGACGACCAGTAGAAATTTTTTCATCACGAAACCTCCATGACCCGGGTATCGGCCGGTCCCGCCGAGTATTCGCCTTTGGCTGGCCAGTGCCTATGACGAGCGTCATAAGGGAGCTCAGGCCGCGCGCCGGCCGCAGATCGGAACAGATCGAACAACGCGAGCTCGCGGGGCAGGGTCATTGGACGATGAGCACGCCCTTCATGCCCGCCTGAAAGTGTCCAGCGAAGGTGCACACGAACGGGTATCTCCCCGCCTTCGGCGGGGCGGTGAAGAACACCTGCACGGTCTCGCCAGGGCCGGCGAGCGGCGTTTTGGCGATGACCTCGTCCTTCAGAAGGGGTGCGATGAAGTCGTTCGCTCTGAACGCCGCGCCGTCGGCGATGAACTTCGCCAGATTGGTGGCCGGCCTGACCACGACCACGTTGTGCGCCATGGCGATGCGGGGCAGCGTCCCGCGCGAGATGAGACGAAGGCGGAGGGGCTCGCCGGGGCGCGCCCGGATCGTGGTGACGCTGTATTTCATGTCGTCGCCGACGGTGAGGTCGATGGTGCGCGGCGGATCCACCCTCGTCTTCACCGCGGCGGCGGCCGCTTTGCGTACCTGCGCCGCCGGAGCTGCGAACGAGCCGGACACCAGAATCAGAGAAACGACCAGCATGACGTGCATGAGACCTCCTGTGTGTATGGACCCCGCGCTTGCGGAGGCTTGTGTAGCTTGCCGGGCGGACGCCGTGGGTCCTATGACCGCGGTCATACGGGGGCCAGTTCCACATCGGCAAGGAAAAACTCGTGCGGACGGAGCGCGAAGGGTCGGTGGTCCTCGACCGCCGGACGCCCGGACGCGACGGGTCGTCAGCCCTTGAACGTCCGCGTCGGAGGCGCGCCTATGACACCCGTCATAGCGCCTCGGGTGGGGCTCCGGTATGCTGGTTCCCATGCAGACGTTGGGCGGCCAGGCGGCGCCGGGGTGGCTACTCTGGTGGTGACTGGAGCCCTCGAACCGGTCCTCATCCAGGGCGGGATGGGCGTGGCGGTCTCGAGCTGGCGGCTCGCGCGCGCGGTGTCGTCGCTCGGCCACCTGGGGGTGGTCTCGGGCACGGCGCTGGACGTGGTGCTGGCGCGACGGCTGCAGCTGGGAGATCCAGGCGGCGACATCCGGCGCGCGATGGCGCAGTTTCCGGATCCTGCCGTGGCCCAGGCGGTGCTGGCGCGGTTCTTCATACCCGGCGGCAAAGCCGACCGGGATCCCTTCGTGAACGCCGCCATGTTCTCCTGGCGGCCCGCCCGCCGGCTGCAGGCGCTGTCCGCGCTCGCCGGCTTCGTCGAGGTCTTCCTCGCGAAGGATGGGCATGACCAGCCGGTCGGCATCAATTTCCTCGAGAAGTTACAGCTGCCGACCCCGGCCATTCTCTATGGCGCGCTGCTCGCGGGCGTGGATTACGTGCTGGTGGGCGCTGGGATTCCGCGCGACATCCCGGCGCTCCTCGACCGGCTCGTCCGCCACGAGCCGGCGACGCTGCCGCTGCACGTCACCGGGTCTTCCGCGACTGATGCGTTCGCGCTGACCTTCGATCCGGCGGCAGTCGTCGGGCCCGGGGCGCGCCAGCCGCTGCGGCGGCCGCGCTTCCTCGCGATTGTGTCGTCGGCCACCCTCGCGGCGGCACTCGCGCGAAACGGAGGGCGCATCGATGGCTTCGTCGTGGAAGGGCCGACCGCCGGAGGCCACAACGCGCCGCCACGCGGCCCGCTCATCCTGAACGGCGAAGGTGAGCCGACCTACGGCCCAAGGGATGTCGTCGATCTCGGGCGGATGCGCGACCTTGGCCTGCCGTTCTGGCTGGCGGGATCGTGCGCGACGCCGCGCGGGCTGATTGAAGCCCAGCGCGAGGGTGCGGTCGGAATTCAGGTCGGGACGCTATTTGCGTTCTGCGACGAATCCGGCGTGGACGCCTCGGTCCGGGCGAGCGTGCTCGAGCAAGTCCGCGCCGGCGAGGCGCAGGTCTACACGGATTCACTCGCCTCGCCAACCGGGTTTCCGTTCAAGGTGGTGCAGGTCGACGGCACGCTCTCGGACGCGACCGTCTATGACGCACGGGAGCGGCGTTGCGATCTCGGATATCTGCGCGAGCTCTACCGTCGCGCCGATGGCACGCCCGGCTACCGGTGCGCTGCAGAGCCGGTCGAGGATTACCTCCGCAAGGGTGGACGTCTCGAAGACACGGTGGGACGCAAGTGCATCTGTAACGGTTTGCTCGCCACCGTGGGGCTCGGGCAGCGGCGGGCAGCAGGACCCGAGCCGCC